>JBGTKH010000634.1:0-15258 GCA_041744735.1 Pirellulaceae bacterium
AGTCAGTTGATCGACGCTCGTCAGCTTGACTTCGACGATCGTGCGCAGCAATCCCGACAGCGCCGCGCCGAAATTGCGGCTCAGACCTTCGTGCAGCGACTGCAGGGCCCGCATCTGATCCTTGCCCACGCGCTCGGGCCGTTTGAAATCATACGGCGCCACCTTATCGCGCAGCCGCCCGCTCGGCCCGGACTTGTGGGCAACCACCTCGTCCATCACGCCAGCCTGCCCCGCCCCCGCCTGCATAGCGCTCAGCAAACTCTCGACTTCCGCCTGGCTAAGAACTTCGTCGGCCATGAGTCACTCCGTGACATTTTCGATTTTCGATTTTTGATTGTCGATTTTCAGAACGGCGACATTGCGGCGTCGCCAGCGTTTATCAATCGAAAATCGCAAATCAAAAATCGAAAATCCTCATTCCCTTACTTGCCCCTCTCCAATCACCACGTACTTGTAACTGGTCAGCTCCTTCAAGCCGCAGGGGCCGCGGGCGTGGAATTTGTCGGTGCTGATGCCGATTTCGGCGCCGAGGCCGAATTGGCCGCCGTCGTTGAAGCGCGTGCTGGCGTTGACCATCACGGCGGAACTGTCCACGCAAGCGGTGAAGCGACGCGCGGCAGTCAGATCGCCCGTGACAATCGCGTCGGTGTGTCGCGAGCCGTATTGATTGATGTGCTCGATCGCGTCTTCGAGCGAGCCCACCACTTTCACCGAGATCACGGGGCCGAGAAACTCGGTCGCGTAGTCTTCATCGGTCGCCTCGACCGCGCCATCGACCAGTTCGCAAGTGAGCGGGTCGCCGCGAATCTCGACGGCATGTTGTGCGAGAGCAGCGCCGATGCGCGGCAGAAACTCCGCGGCCACGTCCGCGTGCACCAGCAACGACTCGCAAGCGTTGCAAACTCCCATGCGTTGGCACTTGGCATTGACCGTGATCCGCTCGGCCATGGCCAAATCGGCGCCACGGTCCACGTACACGTGGCAGTTGCCTGTAAAATGTTTGATGACGGGCATGCGAGCCTCGGCGGCCACACGGCGGATCAGTCCTTCGCCGCCCCGCGGGATGGCAACGTCGATGAATTGATCCAGCGCAAGAAAGTGACCTACAGCTTCGCGATCGCTGGTCGACACCAATTGCACGGCATCGGCCGGCAGACCATTGGCCTCTGCGACTTCGACCAGGATTTCAACAATTGCACGACTCGAATGAGCCGCCTCTTTGCCGCCGCGAAGGACGACCGCGTTGCCGCTCTTCAGGCAGATCGCCACCGCATCGGCCGTGACGTTGGGCCGCGACTCATAAATAAAAAACACGACGCCGAGCGGAACTCGAACTTTCGAGACTTGTAGGCCGTTAGGCCGCATCGAAGACTCGATCACTTCGCCGATCGGATCAGGCAACGCCGCAACTTCCTCCAAGCTGACCGCGAGCGCTTCGACGCGCTCAGGTGTCAGCTTCAGGCGGTCGATTTCGGCGTCGGTCAAACCGTAGCCCGGCGCGGCCTCGATGTCGTTCGCATTTGCCGCCAAGATGTCGTCGGTTCGCTCGCGCAACACCCGCGCCGACTGTTTCAGCCACGCGTTTTTCTGCGCCCCGCCAGCCACCGCCAACCGAGCTGACGCCGCTTTCGCGCGCCGCGCGACATCCAAACAGTATTGGCTCAGGTCACGGTTCTCAACTACAGCCATCGGCTAACCTCAGTCGTTTCAATCACTTTTGACGAGAATGGCGATCGCACACCGACTGTCCAACGCGGCTCTTTCCAGCGTAATCTGTTCTGCAAGTATCCGGCAAAGTGGCCGCTGCGTCAATGTCGTTCGACCCGTGGGATCGGTAGTTCGCGGCCTGTAAATGCGGCTGTGCCAATGTGTTGCGCGGCACGGACAGCGCCATTTCGCCGCCGCGTGCCGATTCGCGTCCGGCGGTTTGACTGATGAGCCCCATTGCCTAAAAATGAAGGCGTGACCATTGATCACGCGGCGGGAGCGGAAAGCGACGGAGGTTGTGGACGAAGACGGACAACTGATTGAAGAAACCCTCAACGGCGACCAGCGAGCGTTTGGCAAACTAGTCCGCAAGTACCAGGACCGATTGTTTAACACAGTCAACATGATGCACATGGGCAACTGCGGCCAGGAAGCGGACGACGTCGTGCAGGAGGCGTTCGTGCAGGCGTATCTGAAGCTGCGAACATTTCGCGGCGAGAGCCAATTCTATACGTGGCTGTATCGCATCGCCTTCAATCTGGTCGTGAGCCGCCGCCGGAAGAACCGGGGCGAACTCTCGATGGATCATCGCCGCGCTGTATCCGGCAGTGAACCGCTTGATCCCGCCGGCCCGCCCAGCGACCGGATGCAACGGGAAGAGACGATGGGCTTGGTGCAACAGGCGCTGGCAACGCTCAGCGACGATCACCGAGCGATCCTCGTGCTGCGCGACATGGAGGGCTGCGATTACGAGACGATCGCAGAAATGCTTGCCGTGCCGGTGGGAACCGTGCGCAGCCGATTGCACCGGGCTCGATCACAACTGCGCCAGCAGATGATGCCGGTGATGGAAGAGTGTTTGGCAAAGTAGGGGGCATTCCAGATTCGTAGCCGAAGTTGTGAAACTTCGGTGGTGTCCTAATTGCTAGGACACTACCGAAACTTCGGAACTCTCACGAGTTCCGCTACGAATTACTTAATCGAGTCCCCCAGACGCTTCGAAGAGCAGCAGCGCCTGTCGCACGGCAGCTACGTCGTGCACGCGCAGGATTTGCACACCTTGCCGCGCAAGGGCAAGCGACACGCCGATCGTTCCCGCCGTGCGGTCGGCCGTCTTGTCTCCCAGCACCTTGCCGATAAACCCCTTCCGCGAATGGCCGACCAGTAGTGGGCAGCCCAGCTCGTGAAAACGCCAACAATTCGCCGCGAGCGTCAAATTGTGCTCGTGCGTTTTGCCGAAGCCAATCCCTGGGTCGAGACAAATTCGCGCTGCGTCGATCCCGTCTGCGAGCAGCGCGTCGCGCCGTTGGCGAAGATATTCGTGAATCTCCACAACGACGTCGCCGTAGGTTGGATTGTCCTGCATCGTTACCGGCGTGCCCTGCATGTGCATCGCGCACAGGCCGGCAGCCGACTCGATGGCCACCGAAATCATTTCAGGGTCACCTTCGAAGCCGGTCACGTCGTTAATGACGTCGGCGCCCGCCGCGACCGCTCGCCGCGCGACTTCGGCTTTCGATGTGTCGATGGAGAGTGGGACTGAGGTTTGCTCGGACAGTGCTTCAACGACCGGCATCACGCGCCGCAATTCTTCTGCCAACTCAACCGGTGAAGAATACGGCCGCGTGCTCTCGCCGCCGATGTCCAAAATGTCCGCCCCTTGTTTGGCCAAGCGCAAGCCCTGCTCGATCGCCGCCCGGTAATCGAAGAAATGTCCGCCGTCCGAAAAACTGTCCGGTGTCACATTCACGATGCCCATCAACAGTGGCCGCCGGCCGAAGTGCAATGTGCGAGTACGCAGCCGCCATGTTTGAGCGCGATGCGGGAATCGAGAAGTCAGAGTGTCTAGTGTGTCGCCGCGCGTATTCATTCCCTGCAACTTATCACGGCGCGGGGCGAGCAGTGAAGGAGGGTTGCAAAAGGCTGTGCGCCGAAAAGCTGAGTATCTAGTACCGAGTACTGAGTACAAACGCTGCTTCTTCTGACCTCTGACCGCTGACCGCTGACCGCTGACCGCTGACACCGCTGACCGCTGACCGCTGACCGCTACCTACCACGCCGCTTCCATCTGCGACACGATTTGCTCGGCCAGTCGCTGGATGGCTTCCTGTTGCGAGGTGGCGATGGATTGGCCGGCTTCGGGGACGAAATCGGCGCTTTGGCTAACGGTCAGAAGCAGCGACGAAAGCGGCAGGCTGGTGCGCTGGGCGATGGCATTGCCGCGGCGGTCCACCCAATTGATGTCCACGCGAAAACGGGTTTCGATGTCCCGCGGTTCGTCATTGCGGTTCTCGATCAGCACGAGCTTCTGCACGTCCACGATGCGGCCGTACAGCACGCTGTCGGCGTTGGCCGCCGTCACGACCTTCATCGGTGTCTTCAGTTCGATTTCCTTCACCACCGCTTCCGTCAGCCGCTCGCCCAGTCCGCGGCGAAACGATTCATTCTCAAACACCTGCACGTGCACTGTGCGAACGTCGGGCGGATAGAGCGAACATGCGCCGATCCGGTAACCGGCACAGCCGAGGAGCGTTGCGAAGAGCATGCACGTCACGGACAGATGACGAATGACGAATGACGAATGACGAAAGAATGACGAAGGGCGAATGACGAAGTGTTCGCGCGACGGTTTGACTCCGGAATTCAAACCGCTGGTTGCAACGTTGGCTTGCATGGTCGGTAGGTGAATTGGCAATGACACAAGCACAGCTTCCAGAAGTGAGCCGAACGCGCTAGCGTCGGGCGACGATGGAGCAGGCGGCGCGGCAAGGCCCGCGGCTAGCGCCGTCGGCTCACGAAATAAAATGCCATACTTATTGATGCTTCAACTTTATCGGCGGTTGGTGTCTAGGTCGGTGGTGGCGATCAGCGGTTTGACGTCTTCCGATTCGGGGAAGAGATTGACAAGCCATTCCAATTTCTGAGGCGGCACGTCGGGTTTGCCGCCCAGAGCCACCACGCGCTCGCGAGCCTGCTCGGCGAACGGCGTGTCATCGTAGTCCTTGCTCACGATGTTGTAGTAGTAGCGGGCGCCGCCGTATTCGGTGCGCTGATCGTAATACTGGCCCATGCGGAATTCCCGCTCGGCATTCGAATAACGCACGGTGGCAAACGAGCGCGCCAGATAGTCGCGTTCCGATTCGGCCTCGACCGGGAACTGCTTGCGGATTTGTTTGATCAATTCCTCGGCGCCCCCAAGCGACTTGCCGTCGTATTCCGGCCCGCGGTACGTTCTCAGCTTTGATTCGAGCCCCAGCAAATGCGCTTTGAATTGATGCTCGCTGCTGGGAAACGTCTTGCGCAGGTCCGTGTAGAAGTCGTCGGCGCTGAGGAAATTGCCGGCATTGAAGTGTGCGTTGGCGGCGGCCATTGTGGCGTCGTCCGCCAGTTTGCCTGTCGGATCGTCGATGCGAATGCGGTCGAATACGCGCACCGCGCTGCCGAAGGTGTCTCGCCACGACCGCGTTTTGTCAGTCCAGTTGATCGCCAGCGACGATTGCGGATCTTTGGAATGCAGTTCCAGCCAATACTGAGCGATCGAGAACCGGCGGGCCTCGACCGTGTCCAAATGCCGTGAGTTGGGATACTTCTTCAGCAGTTTTTCGTACGCAAGATTGGACTTCGGATAGCGGTCCGCAAAGAAATAACCCTCGCCGACCATATACAGCGCGTCTTCTTCCAGCGCCGAATCGGACCAGCGATTGGCGGCGTCTTGATATTTCATCGCCGCCGCCGCAAACAAACCTTTTCGGTCGCTTCCCTCGGTGGCAATTGCTTGGCGGTATTGTTCATCGGCTTCGGTGTACAATTGCCGCGCCAGTTTCGGGTCGTGGTCTTTGCCGAGCCAACCTTTGATGTCTTTGGCGACGATCCACGTTGAGTCTCGCTCCTCGGACTCTTCGGCGGATTCCGCGGCAGACTCCGAAAGCGGCTCGCCGCTGAGTTGCCGGCGCGTGCGCTCGTACGCATATTCGGCGTCGTGATCGTTGCGGAACATCGAACAGCCGCCGCACGCCGACAGCGCCGCGATCAATATGAAGAGAACAGCAGTGCGTCTTCCGGTTTGCATTAGGGACTTCCTTGTCCACACACGTCAATGGCCCAGCACGCCCAAGTAGGCGTGCATGCGAGGTCGGTGTCCTAACAAGTTGCTCAGGTAATGGTTCACGACGCCGCGCAGCTCGCCGCGCAGTCGTGCATCGATCCCGATCCGCCGCCAAGCATCGCTATCCGCTTCGGCAAATCGTTGTAACGTTTTGATCACTCCGGCACTCACGCTGACCACTTGCCGCTGTCCCACCCGGCACTGGCTGCACAGCACACCGCCGGCAAGCTGCCCAAACGCAACTCGCCCCACCGCTTCCAACTCGCGGCCGCAGCCGGCGCAGGCCGCCAGCGTCGGCAAATGCCCGAGCGTGCGCAAGGCCGTCATTTCCAGTCGCAGCACCACCGGCGCGATTTCTCCGTCGTGATCCAAGTCGAACAGTGCCTGATCGGCGGCATCGAACAAATCTGGATGAGGATCGCCGGCATCGGTCAAACCATCGAGCAGCTCGGCGACGTAATAGCCCGCGTACAGAC
The DNA here is from genome assembly GCA_041744735.1 of Pirellulaceae bacterium. GTDB lineage: Bacteria > Planctomycetota > Planctomycetia > Pirellulales > Pirellulaceae > JBGTKH01. The sequence goes on from JBGTKH010000634.1 coordinate 6,289, forward strand.
GAGATAAGTTGCGACTGGCGGCACGAAACCGGCGTTCCAGCTTGGCTTCGGTCAGCAAGTCAAGGGTTTCGGACGATTTGTGGAGGAACACTATGCGACAGACGGCCAGCAAGTCAAGAGCAGCCTCGAACGGGCTCTTGGGCCGCCGCGCCCCTTTGGCCAAAGCACTTATCTTGCCCACCTGCCGCGTAAACAGCCGCACCACGCAGCTTGTCTCGCTGAATTCAATTACACGCAGGACGATGGCGAGGGACTTTTCGGCGGACATGGGAAGGGTCACTTGTCATTGGTCATTTGTTAAGAGAAGGAGATTTTACCGTTTCCTCAGCTTCGTCTCCACAGCCAATTACCATGACCTCCAGTGTTCAGAATGCGATCCACAATCCGAACGCCAGTACCATCACTATCAGCGCGAACCAGTCGCGCCGCGACCACCGCTCGCTGTGCGAGTTGTATCTTAGGAAATTCAACAGTGCGCCGGTTGGACAACCATATCGACAATATGCCATGGGGACGAACAGTGATGCGACCAACCCGATAACGGCAATCGTGATCGTCGCCCAACCTGCCACGCGAAACACCCAAGCGTCAAACGGTTCGATGTCAACCAGACTAAACGGCAGCGAGGCCATCGCAACGATGGCACACCACACCAGAAGCACCGCGGGGATCAGCTTCAACGCCCGCGTTAGCCAAGGTGGCAAGTGAAGTTGCCAGGGCAGGCGATTTTTCAGCAACTGCTGAGCGGCGCCGTGTGGACAAAGGTGCGTGCAGTACGCGTTGCGTCGCGTGGTTACCGGCACGAGAAACGCGGCCACGGTTAACAAAACCAGCCCACCCGCCTTGCTCCAAGGTACGCCGGCTTGAGCCCAACCAACGATCATTGCCTGTGAAAGCATGTCCCCGTTGATCAGGCCGAGATAGACGATCAACAACAATTGAAAACCGACTCGCAAGAAGGTTTTCCCGCGGAGCGACGTCAGCGCCATGATGAGGCCGGCGATGATCACGGCCGCCGTGCCGAAATCTCGCAGCGTCCATTTCAAAAGTGGCTCGGGCGGCCGCTGAGCAGTTTCGAGATCCTTCCGCTGCTGCTCGGCCGCGGCGATCAGCCCATCCGCAATCGCCATGCTGGTCATCGTGGCGCCCGATACGCCTTCAACTCCCGCCTCTTGCAAGTCGAGCGTGGCCAGGTCCTCCAGCTTCAGATCGTTGAACAGCGTCAGGAAATACTCGTCGTCGCGGACGTAGGTCACGTACGGTTCATTGTCGTAACTCTTGCCGATGGAAATGCCGACGATTTGTCCGGTAAAATCAAAACAGATCCGCGTTTCCGTCGGACCTTGGTAGCCGATAATGTTATCGGCAGACGGCGTCGTGCGCAGGATCGAACCAATCTCGTGACCTTGCTCGTTTTTGACGTACCACAACGACAACAGTTCTTCGTCTTGTTCAACGCTGTGGGCCGACTCGAAAACCGCACGCGCGTCATCAACCACGAGCGGATCGGGAAACCTGAGCGAAGACCGGCCGCCGCTGAATCGATGAATGATCGATTCCTGAATGGTGAGACTGGTCAGCGTTGCACCGGAAACCGCATCAACCTCAACCTGTGCCGCCTTGTCCCGCGTCAGGCCGTTGAATGAATTCAAGAATGTGTCGTCCCGCAGAACCTGTGCAACATGCTCCCGCGTGTCTCGGCTGGAGAGTACGTCGATGCCGACGATGCGGTCATCCGGACCAAAGGCGATCAACATGTTCGTCGGACCAGAGAATCCGATCAGGTGGTCGCTGCCGGGCGAGGTTTGCAGAATGTAACCCAAAGACTCGCCCGACGAATCGAGCACTTCGCGACGGCCTTGACCGCGCCCCTGGTCCGCGACCGACTGTGCTTCCGGAAAGAACTTGCGCAACGTGTCGAGGTCAACCGGCGCAAGCGGGGCACTCTGCTGTCGCGACCTCATTTGTGCGTGTTGAACGTGAATCAGCACAATGACCACCACGAACAGCAGCACCCGCACCACGTGGAGTGCGATACGTCGCAAGCGCTTAGGCGGGTCCGTCTTCATGCATCAACAGTTCCCGGCCGTTTCTTTTTCCGATTCGATTCTACTCTTCGCGGAACAACGGGCTGTCCACGACGGCGGCGATGGTTTCGACGATGCGGTAGTCGTTTTCTGCCGACTTCGCCACAATCTTCTCCACCTCAGAATAGTCGTCGGGCGCGGTGCCGTTGGCGTACGTCAACAACTTCGTGATGAAACAGCGAACGAAGCGATCCCGGTTCGCATCGGTGAGCATCAGCTTGCGGTACTCGCTGATGTCCCGGTACTCGGCTCCGTTGCGAAATGTCGCGGAAGCATCGATGGGGACATGGCGATTGATCGCTCCTTTCTTCAGCCTTATTTTGCTTCCACTAGTATACCTATTCGTGTCGCGCCGGAGACCTGCCGCTTTTTCTCGCATTTTACCGTGATGGGACGTGCCTCTTTTTTATGAGCCGTAGGCGCTAGCCTCGGGCCCGTTCGTCTGGTCAAACTTCCCTTCCGTGCCCGCGGCTTGCGCCGTCGGCTCAGTTTTCCCGCCACCAGCCAGATCTAGGAAAGTTGCCGCGATGTCCACGGAACTGACTAAGGCATCGGTTGTCGTCGCCGGCTTGATGCGCGCGGGCCACGGTCAGTGCCCTAACTCAGGAAACGCTTCCGTGAACTGCTTGAGCGCGACCAGCGACTTCACCTTTTGCAGCGACCGTTCCTGAGCCGCTTCGACCAGCGTCAACAATTGTTGATGCTCGGCGGCGGACAGCGACTCTTTTTGTTCGAGCATTCGTTGCAGCTTGCGTTGCAGCGCTCGCGGCAACTGATACTCGGCCACTTGGCGCAAAGCGACTTCGCAAGCTTTGAGTGCCTTGCGTCGGGAGGAAGCTGAACCAACTTCGCCAACCGTCTCCGAGGTCATGCCGATTCTCCAAGCCATTGCAGCCGAGGTCGATTTCGACGCCTCGTTCTGTCGTCGTCCATTCACGGATGATTTTGGTATTTAGTCTGACACGACTTGAACGCTTCGACAAGCGGCTGATGGGGAGCGACGACACGCATCCATTTGGCGGCCGATGGCGTGACACGATGGTTCCATCGCCGCTCCGCGACGAGATCGTTTGGCGTGATTGCCGACCGTGGATTGAAGCCACGACGACCTTCGGCGGTCGCTCTGCGACCAAGGCCAAGAACCAAGGTTTTTCACACCCGACACGTCTCTCCTCGATCAAAGCGGGGCCGCCGAGCCTCAGGTGCGAGCCAAGCCACCGGCCGCACCCGCACTCGGTCGCCAATCCCGAACAGGGGCACGCTCGCACCCCGCTGTATTCCCTGAAACCCTGAAACCGAGTCAAAGCTCCAAGTTAGAATTCACGGCGAACGCGAACCAGGCTATACTGGATTGATCGAGGGAACCATTGAGAACGGAGAATGAACATGTCGCGAAAAGCATTTGCAGCGGAAGTGGCGAACGGGAAGCTTCGTTTCCGGGAATCGTTGGCGGATCTCGAAGGACAGCGAGTGCTGGTGACACTCGGGCTGTATCCGCAGCAGGACGCGAGCGATGAACGGCTCCCGTTGTCGCCCGATCCCCAACCATTAAACGGGTTGGACATCGAACGGGACGTGAACTTTCGGATGCCGTTTCGGTGGGAAACCGTGACCGCTTCGGTTGGGGATGCGGGTTCGCTGCGCCCTTGCCTCATCCTGCCGGAGGAATCAGCGGATGAGTGATTCGTATCCCTGGTACGGTCTCGCCGATGGAGACCAACTGCAGCAGGGCGACCTCTTGATGGCGTGTCCCCTCGTTCGCCCCACGGCCACGAATGAATTTCAGCAACACTGGGCGGACGTGGTGGTCATGAGCCAATCTTGCGACTTGTCCAACGACAAGCTGGAGATCGTTCAGGTCTGTCCGCTGTGGTCCCTAGAGCAACTCGCGGCGGACCTGGAATTCTTTCGCGGCAAGCGCGGCCGTGAAGACCTGCGCCGAGGGAATCTTCCAGGCTACCACCTACTCAACCGCTGCGAATTGCCGGGGCATGAGTCGGATTATTGGGTCTGTGATTTTCGCTCGCTGTTCGGAATCCATGTGGCCGTGGCGAAGACTCTGGCGGCGGAACAGTCGCCGCGCGTGCGCCTTCTCCCGCCCTACCGCGAACATTTGGCCCAAGCCTTCGCCCGGTTTTTCATGCGCGTCGGTTTGCCAGTCGATGTGCCGCCGTTTGCCTGAGCCACAACCACCGCCTGCGAAAGCTGCTCCGATACGGTCTTCGAACGCAGTTTCCTGATGGGCATCGCATCTCGTACAAATCTCTTTCGCGTGTCGAAGTCTTCTGCCGAGTGGCGGCCCCACTCGGCAAGATTCTGCTGCACCAGCGACAGCGACGGGACGAGCACCAGCGTGAGAGGACAATGTTGTGCGCGGGTCTCCTGACCCCGCACAGGCGACCGACCGCAGGTCTCCTCTTCGCATTTCGCATTTGCTTGCGGCACGCTCGATAAGTTAAGGGAGACCTGCGGTCCAGCAACAGTGGCTCGGTCGGGAGACCGGTCACAACCGTACAACCGCTCGGCGATCCACAGTGCGGTGAGCATCTTGCCCGTGCCGCAGGCCATGATGAGTCGGCCTCGGTCATGGTCTCGAAACCCGTTGACCACGGCGTGAATCGCCGTGGCTTGATGGGGTTGTGCAGTCCACCGAGGCAGCCGCGCGGCCGTTCCTCCAATCTGAACCGGCCACCGAACTTCTTCCGTCAGGAAATGACCGCGCAGAACCAGTCCCACCGGCTTCTCTTGACCGTGAATCGTCCGGCGAGCCGTGGCCCCGATGTCGTCCGTCGTCGCCATGAGCAGTCGATAGGCGAACTGCGGACGATTCGATTCGGAGAGGAACGAGTCGATTTCTCGTTTGGGGATTGCACGGCCGGGATGATCCGCCTTGGCCTGGATGGCCCACAATTCCCCCGTCCGCGTGCGAGCGACGATGTCGATTCCCGCATCCGTTCCCCACCGATCCGGCCAATCCTTCCACAGCCAGACTTTGTCGAACTGGCCTCGATACCGGGGCGCGTTTTCCAAGAACCACTGACACAGCCACTCGAAGTCGCTACCGAATGTATTTCCTTCGGCATCACGGCGAATCTTCGCTTCGATGTTCTCGAAGGTGCCTTGGATCGAGGCAGCATCGGGGGTCGTCATGATAACGTCTCGATGAACTTGAAAAAGAAAAACAGAATTTTCCCCGTAGAAATTGAGCCTCGCTGCATCGTCGTACTTCCAACCTTGAAAGCACTCTACGAGCATTCACTCGAACCATTTTACGAACCTTCACTCGATGCTGCCAAACGAACACGCGATCGCGACCGCCAACAGACAGGAAATGATGATACGCATCTGAGACTACCTCCATCACTAAAGATCTAGCCGGTCTGGTTTTCACCACGGTTCTCCGCCTGCTGAATCGTCACCGGCCAGCCGGGAAACTGATTCGAGGGCTTGCCGTCGGTGGCATTGACGAGGAAACGGAATGACTCGATGAAATACGTCTTCTGCTCCGTGTCGAACGTGACGAAGCCGAAGCCGCTCCCCTTTTCGTGCGCCTTGTCGTAACGGTTCGGCGCCTTGCCGACCTGCGGATTACCCACGGCATAGACATAGACCTCTGTTCGGGCTCCAACGCCCGCAACTGCGCTCGCAGCGACCAACTTCAACGCGGTGCGCCTCGTGATTTCTTGATTCATCATGGATGCCCTAGTGAACGAGAACTGAAATTGAATCGGAGATGCCCTCTTTGGAAAACGTCTCCGCCACGTTATTCGCCAGTGGGCGAGCGTCATCCCACGAATACACGGACACCTTCACCTCTCCTAGTTTATGGGCGGTGATCAAGCCGAACTTGTCCACCGAGGCGCGGTGCAGCCGCTGTTGCGCAGTGCGGTCGAGTCGAGTGCGTTGCCCGCATAGTTGTGGTCGGCGAAGTCGAAGCCGTGCTTTTTCAATGCCTGCGACAGGTTTTCCTGGTTGGCCCGCAGCATCGCGGCCACCTCGGGGTTGGCCGGATCGCTGCCGGGCGGAGGAATCTGTTCTTGGTAACCGTCAACGCCGCTGGCTTCCTGAATCGCGTCATCGACGGAATTCCAGTCGGGCAGAATCGACCGGGCAAACGCGCGTAAAACCCGTTCATGCTTGAGGGAAAGCAGCATGAACTCGCCTTCAGAGAGCTTTCGGGAATGGTCACTGGAACTCGACATACATTCCTATTCGCGTCACAGCCCGAACCTGCCGTCCTTTTCGCAATTTTTACGCGGTCTAGTGCTTTGTCAAAGCTTAATTTTGGGGTTGGCCAGTTACGTGGCGTAAGCTTCCAGCTTGCGTTAAATCGCGTTGGCAAGCAGGATGCTTACCCCACATTTTAGCTTTGACAAAGCACTAGTCGGAAACTGCGATCAGCCCTACATCGTAACCCGAAGCGTAAGTGAGGGGCACCGTCGAGCTCCACTCCCTTGCTTACGCTTCGGGTTACGAAGCGGATCGCCTCACTAGCATTTGCCGATATGAATTGGACGGAGTACTACGGCTTGACTGGCACGATCTGCACGGCGTCGGCGTGGACGTTGCCGCCGGCGTTTTCGGTTGTTAGCACAACCGAGATCGTCTCACCAACTTTCAAGTCGAATTGACCGAGCGAAATGAAGCCGTTTTCTTGGGGCGGCTCTTGCATGTTCACTTCGCGGCCTGCTGACTTGTCGCCCGTTTGAATCGAGACGGGAACTTTCGTGCCGCGGTTTTCGTGCGGTTGATAGGCCAGGCGAATATCGAAGCGCCTCGTTTCCGGAGCCTTGGCCTCGAAGCGAATGCTCGCGCCACTATTTGCACCGGCGTACAAGTAACCCCAGCCAAAGTATCCTTGCAGACCCGTGCCTTCCGTCCACGTGCCGGACTTCGTGGCCTGCCGGTCGTCGATGACCAGACCGGCCAGTTTGGCCGGATCGAGTCCTGTCATCGGACCGTAAGCGCCGGCCAGCGGAAGAGCGTTGTCGGGGATGATGAGGTCGTCCTTGACGGTCGGCCGATACGCTTTGCCGGGCAACTTCAGCAACAGGTCCATTTCCTTCCAGTAGTGCGTGTAGACTTCGCGCGGCTGGCAATCGTGCAGCACGCAAATGCTCGTTGCTCGCCCGATGACTTCGCCCATCATGCCGCAGGTCTTCATCACGCGTGTCGTGCCGAGTGCTTCATGGGTCACGCTGATGCAACGCCCTGCCATAAACAGGTTCTCGATGTTCCTCGAATAGAAGCAGCGGTACGGCACTGGATACCCGTAATTGCGGTCGATGCGCTGATCGTGCTCGGCGATCGAGATGAACGGATTGTCCGGGAATTTTTCCGCGTATTGTTGTTTGGGATAGTGCAAGTCGATCGACCAAGTGCTGGGAACGCAGCCGTCGGGGAACTCGCGTTTGGAGACGATGTCGTCGTGCGACAGCAGCACGTCGCCCATTAAACGCCGCGATTCGCGTGGCCCGCCGATAAATGCAACCCAGGTTAGATACGCAGACTTGTGCTGGTCCGCGCCGTCGCGATTCTTCATCGCGTTGAAAGCGCCGTAGACCGCTCGCAGATTCCAATCTCGGATCGCTTCCGCTTCGCGAATCGGATCCTTGTCGAAGCCGCCTTCCCAAAACCACTGGCCGTGATGCTCCCGCGGATAGGGAAAATCCTTCATGGTCAGGTCCAAAGCCCATGGAGTTTCGGGGAAAGCCACCGGCTGTTCGCCTTCGCCCCAGGCCCACATGTTGCTCATCCCCATGCGTCCCTGCGGAGTCATGTCCCAATCGGCTTTCGCCAAAAACCCGATCGTTCCGTGTCCCGTGCAATCGGCGTACAACCGGCCCACAAATCGTTTGTGCTCGCTGGTTCGCGTGTCAAAGGCGTGAACGGCGGTGATCCGATGGGCGTTTGATTCGACCTTGTATGCGTGATGGTTCAAGAACAGGTCGATGTTGGGCTCGGCGCGAACGATGCGTTCTTTTTTCGCGTCTTCGAATTCTTCGAAAGTGCCCGGTGACTTCGTTGCCTTGTCGCAGAACTCTTCGACAATCTCGCCGATGCGAGGATATTTGCCGCGGCGAATCAACCCCATCGACCAGACGCGGACTTCGCTCGATCCATTGCCGCCTAACACCGGACGATCTTGAATCAACGCGACTTTGCAACCCAAGCGAGCGGCCGAAATCGCCGCACCCATGCCGGAATAGCCGCCGCCCACCACGACCAAGTCGTAGCCCGTCTTTTCGGTCGGGGCTTCGTGGAGTCCGAGCAATTCACGACGCCACTGGGCCAGGATGTCGGATGAGTTGGGCGGCGCGACTTTCTCTTTCGTGAACAGAATCGCATCGCAACGGCCGTCGAAACCCGTCAAGTCGTGCAAAGCGACCGTCGTCTTTGTGTTCTCGATGTGAACGGTACCGCCGTCCTGCCAGAACCACTCGGCCCCCTGTGTTCCAAACGTTTCCGTGAGCGGCTCCCCGCCGACCAACAATTGAAACCGCCCGGGTTGGCCAGGAGCTTTCCATTGCGCGACCCAATCCTTGGTGCGGACGAACACGCGATACTCGCCGGTTTCAGGAAACGTGACCGTCGTCGTCGCGTCCTGCACCGGCCGCCCCAAGCCGTGGGCCAGCAAGTAGGGCGAACCCATATTCTCGATGAACTGAGTATCCAGTTCCCAACCGCCATGCGCTTCAAAACTCTCCGCCTCGACCAACAACTGCTGGCCGTTTACCGAAGACATCAGCGCTGAGAGCATCAGAGAAAGCGTGAGTAAGCAGTACTTCATAGTTTGATCCCGTCGTGTTGTTGTTTACCGGCCTGATTGTTTTGATTGTACTGACAACTCCCGGATTGTTCACGGGGCGAGGTCCTTACCGCC
>JBGTKH010000635.1:0-4662 GCA_041744735.1 Pirellulaceae bacterium
GCTTGCGGCGAAGCGACAACTGGCGGAGGTGCGCTGGTTGAGGGTGGCGCGGCGGGGCTGTCTTCGCGCGACGCGGTGACAAGAGGCGGAGGTGCGCTGGGCGTGGGCGGCGCGGCGGAGGTGTCCTCTCTTGGAGCGGGCGGACCACTGTCTTGCGACGGCTCTGATTTTTCTCGTTTGGGAATCGGCGGCGGCGAGAATTTTCTTTCGGGTGGGCGTGGCGACAGCGGGGCGATTGGCTTCGCGGCACGAATGTCACGTTCGTCGGGCTTGGGGATTTTGTCCTTGGTCGTTCGCGGCTTGGCTATTTCCTTGTCGCGATTGTCGTCCGTACGCTTCGTTGCCGGCGACTTAGCGTCCGGCTTGGACTTGGGTTTGGGCGGAGACTGGGACGAGGGTTGGCTCGGCCGTGGTTTACCTGCGGCTTTGTCCTGTCGCGGTGGCGTGGGTTGGGGCTTCGCGGGTGCTTCCGGTTCAGGCGCATCAGTGCGCGCCGCCGGCACTTGCACCGTCGTCTTGCATTTCGGGCAGCGTACGGACTTGCCCGCGAAATGCTCAGGCACTTTCAGTACGTTTCCACAGGAACAAGGCAATCGAAGCGACATGGCGGGCGACGAGCGACTGACGGCGAAAACTTAGTGAGGTAACGAATCAACAGCCTCCAGTTTCCCAAGCCAGCCGCCAATGGTCAACGGGCGTGAATCAAGGGAATTGCGAGCCGCAGGTCGGGTCCATTGACCCGACCGATCGACTACCGCGAACTCGCGAGTCTCGGAGAGACTCGCCTACGTGAATCGTGCTACGCCAGCGCGGGCACAAGTTCTTTGACGTAAGCCGAACCCGTGAACGGCCGCACGTCCTTGCCATCCACGGCCACGATTTCCAGGTCCGTGTAGATCGCCAGATCGATTTCCTCGAGCGATGGGTTTTTGATCGTGTCCCCGGCGGACGTGCGGATGCCCTGGACTTTGGGCCGCGTGGGATGTTGCGGATGGAAATCAACAACTACAGCTTCCATGCCATCGCTGAGCGTAACGATTTGGCCCAGCGGGAACGGCGGGATGATTTCGTAGAAAGCCTGCGCGACAATCGGATCGAAGAAGCCGCGGCAGAAAGTCCGCATTTCGTACAATGCGTGAACGGGCAGCTTGGCGGCGGAGTAAACCCGCTGCGTGGTCGCGGCATCGTACACGTCGCACACGGTGGCGATGCGGCTGAAGATCGGGATCTGCTTGCCGGACATTGTCGGCAACTCTTCACCCGTGCGGCAGTCGATCCGCGCGGGATACCCGCCGCCGCCGTACCGCTGGTGATGATTGAGCACGACGTGAGCCGCCGCCGCCGGCACACGGCCTTTGACCATCTCATAGCCGTACACCGGGTGCAGCTTCATGATCTCCATTTCTTCGACGGTCAGCTTGCCGGGCTTGTTCAGCACTTCTAGCTGGATGCGCATCTTACCCACGTCGTGCAGCAGGCAGCCCAGTCCCAACTCCTTCAAGTCCTTGGCTTCGCGCGGCGATTTCGCGGGCCGCTCTTCGATCAGGTACCGTTCGAGCTTCATCCCTAGCAGCAACGACAGGTAGCAGACGTTCGTCGAGTGCGACATCAGAAAGTTGTCGAAGGCGTCGAGCTTCTGCAGCAAAACGCTGCCGCTGGAACTCTGCTTGAGAAAATCGAACAGCTCGCTGATCGACGATTGAAATTGCGAGAAGTCGACTTGCACCGCCGCGCCGTTCATGATCGCTTCAAAGTTGCGGCGGACGTGCCAGTACACTTCGCGCTGCCGGTCGCCCAGCCCTTCGTCGATCATGTCTTCGAGGAATTCCAGATTGCGGTACCGCACCCAAACTTCCAACACGCCCAATTGCTTAAGCCGCGGAATCATCTCCGCCGGAATCGGACGGTCGCGCTGCAACAAGAAGCGGTACGGATCATTCGGCAGCGGGATCGGCCGCGCCAGAATCATGCCGGGTTGGATTTTGTGCACCGGAACTCGCAGCATGGAAGTTAAACCTGCACGACGTTGGTTGGTTGGTCACCGGCGTTCGCGACTGCGCGAGCGAACGCCGGGCTGCCTGGCGGGGGCACGCAAGAATCGCCAGCATTAGAAGATTAGCTTACGAACGTTCTCGTAGCCGAAGTCGCCAGACTTTGGATCGGCCGCAGGAACGTTGCACGCCAAACTCCGGCGAGCTCGGCTACGACATCGACGGGTCGTGCGGATTACGCAGCCGTTGATAGTCGTGCGGCGTATCCAAGTCGTCCAGGATCGCCGGATCATCACAGGTCACTTCGCGTACGACGTGCCGCGCGGTTAGGGCATTCACTCCTTCATCGGCCGCAAGCTTATGCACTTCAGCGGCCAGCGGCCAGGGAAACAACACAGGATGGCCGCTGCGTCCGCGCGCGACGGGAACTAAGATCGCTGGCGAATCGGCATCGTGCTCATCCAGCAGTTGATTAACAACTTGCGGCGACAGCCGCGGCATATCAGCCGGCGCCAACAACCACACGTCCGACGGCTGCGGCGAGAATTTGCTCTGCACGTACGACAAAGCGTGCGCCACCGAGACTTTCATTTCCGGCGGAGGCACTGCAGGCGCGACAACATCCGCACCCGCCGCGCGACACTTCTCAATCAACTCCGCATCATCCGCCCGCACAACCACCACAACCCGCGTCACCCGGCTAGCCCGCCAAGCCGCCACCACCTGTTCGATGACGGTGGAATCGCCCCACTGCATCAATAGCTTCGGCCGCCCCATACGAACGCTGTGTCCGGCGGCAGGGATGACGGCGAAGCTATGAATTTTCGATTTTCGATTTTCGATTTTTGATTGAATTGCATCCGACACGGCCGCCGACTCCCAAATCCCAAATCCCAAATCCCAAATCCCAAATCCCAAATCCCAACTCCCAAATCCCAAATCCCAAATCGAAAATCCCAAATCGAAAATCAAAAATCAAAAATCCGACTCGGCCTTCCCGGCACAACACCTCCGCGGTTGCGGTGGGAAACTAGCTCGGCACAGATGCTGACGGCGATTTCGGGGACGGTTTGCGAGCCGATGTCGATGCCTAGCGGGGCGTAGACTTTTTCCAACGCCTCGCGCGGGATGCCTTCGCCGAGCAAGTCGTCGAAGATCATCTTGATTTTCCGCCGGCTGCCGATCAGGCCGACGTAACGAGCGCCGCGGTTTGCCAAATAGTACAACGCCTCTTCGTCGTGATTGTGGCCACGGGTGATAATCAGACAGTACGTGTCGGGTGTGACGTCAATGTCTGGCAACACCTGTTCGATCTGGCCCGCAATGCGACGTTCCACACGCGGAAACCGCTGCTGGCTGACATACTCCTCGCGATCGTCCACGATCCACACGTCGAATTCCAAATCCACCGCCAAATCCGCCACTGCCTTGCCGACGTGTCCGCCGCCCACAATGATCAGTCGGCAACGAGGCAGAATCGGCAGATAGGCAATACCGCGCGCGGCATAAGGCCGCGGGCGGCTGGAAAGCGGCTGCAGGTGTTCGTAGACCAACGGCGGAATGTCGTCGCGATTCGCGGCGTGCAATGCGGCGGCCAGTTTGTCGTCGGCATTGAACAGATAACTAACCGGCGCCGGCAACCCGCTGGCTTCAGTGTCGAACACCACGGCCTCGGTCACGCCCGCGCCTAGTTCGACCAAGCGGCCCAGTTCATGGAAATACGCATGCGGTTGGTCGCTGCCCAGCGGCTCGATCAAAATCTGCATCCGCCCGCCGCAGATCAGGCCGTCGTCCCAACCGTAATCATTGTCGAGCTGAAACTTCGCCACCTCCGCCGAGCCGCCGGACAGAACGGCCAACGCACGGCGTTTCACTTCCGCTTCGACACAGCCGCCGCCCAGCGTGCCCGCCTGCGAACCGTCCGGATAGACCAGCATCATCGCGCCGGCTTTTTGCGGCGTCGAACCGCGCGTCTCGACCAGCCGGCAATAGGCCACGGGCCGACATGCGGTGAGCGCTTCCAATAACTGTCGTACAACGTCTCGCATGTTTAGGCCGGCTCGAGTACGTGAATCGTAACGCCCTTGACCAAGTCCTTGACGCGCTTGCGGTACTCGATCATGTGCGGCGCAATCAGATGAGCTTCCAGGGCCCGCAAGCTGTCCCACGTCTCAACAACGGTAACCACGCTGGGCCGCACGTCGGGCTGAGCCGGGATTTGCGTTTCAACGTCGATCGTCGGCAGATATTCCACGCACCCTTGTTCGGCCCGCACTTGCGGCACGATCTGATGGAATTCGCGCAGAAAATCATTTCGCTTACCATCGGAAATCTCTATCGTAGCGATCACAAAAATCATGGTGGGCTGTGCTCCGCGGATTGTTCCTCGGCAAAGCCCCATTGTGTCCTGCTGACTCGCGCACGGCAACGGGGCAGTCGTCAAGACACATTCGGATCGCCATTCGTGATGCATCCGTTCGGGCGTCGGATCAACGCTCCACCGACCCCGTGTCGGTGGAAGTGTGACTGCAAGCTACACCGATCCCCAAAACCCCATCTTCTCTCTCAAATGTCCTCGGCGACGCGACAGAAAATGGAAGGAAAGAGAAACGGCGCGTCGTCATTTAGCGTCCAGTCATCGCTCCACCGACGCGGGGTCGGTGGTGGCAAG
>JBGTKH010000636.1:0-13344 GCA_041744735.1 Pirellulaceae bacterium
GCTCGGTCGAGGTGGTGCGATTCTTCGTCTGCCACGGCTGCGGCAACGCGGTGCCCGATGCCTATGTAAAGATGTTGCGTGGGAAAGGAGTGGCCGACTTCGATTGCCCATGCGGCAAGAAAGTCTCGCTGGCCGAACCTCACGAGCGACTGCAGGGAAAATACCCGTCGAAAGTCGCGTCGATGGACGCCACGGCCGACCGCCGCCGCGATTTCGACGCCTTCATCATGTCGGCCCGCGGCGAGACCCACACACGCAGCTTCGTCGATTGGGCCGGCGGCGAGCGTGTGACGCTGGCGATTGTGTTTACGGATGTCGTCGGGTCAACGGCGCTGGAGAACACGATCGGCGGAGAAGAGATGAACGAAGTGCGGCGGGCCCATTTTGCTCAGGGGCGCCGGTTGCTCGATGAACACGAGGGGCGCGAGATCAAAACCATCGGCGACGCTTTCATGGCGGCCTTTCACAGCGTCGACAAGGCGCTCGATTTCGCCCTGGCCCTGCAAGCCCAGCCCGGTCACGCGCAGATCAAGGTCCGAGCGGGCATTCACGTCGGCGCGATGCAAGTGGAAGGCAGCGACGTGTTCGGCGACACGGTCAATTACGCAGCGCGCGTCGTCGGGGCGATCGCGGGTGCAGAGATTTGGCTAAGCGAACGAGCAAAAGAAGATATTGACTCGTTTCGTGCGATCCACCATCGGGCGCTGAAGTGGACACGGCAGGACGACGTGGAGATGAAGGGGTTCAAGGGCAAGTTCACGCTGTGGGCGTTATGTTGACGCGGCTTGGGTTCGTGCTACCATACCGTCGCTTACGACGACTGCTACAGCTAAGCAACCGAGGTCAGGAGATACACCGATGCCGTGGATTGCGGAGACGGCCCCTTCGATCGGCCGCGAGCGGGTGGAGGAATTGTTACGGCAGACGGTGGCGGAAGCGAAACGCCGCGTGTGTGCGAAGCCGAGGCGCGTGCTACTGCTGCCGCCGGATTTAACTCGCATGCATTCGGGCAGCGGGTGGATCACCGAGGTTTTCTACAACCTGCTGAAAGATGAAGCCGACGTCCACGTCATCCCGACGCTGGGCCAGCACGAACCGCACACGCCTGAGCAGAACCGCACCATGTTCGGCTCGATCCCCAGCGAGCGGATTCATGCTCACGATTGGCGCGGCGGGGTGGTGCACGTCGGCGAGATTTCGGCCGACTATGTGAAGCAGGTCTCCGCGGGCGTCGCCGATTGGCCGATTCCGATTTGGCTGAACCGGATGTTGATGGAAGAGCCGTGGGACCTGATCGTCAACATCGGTCACGTGGTGCCGCACGAGGTGCTGGGCTTCGCCAATCACAACAAGAACTATTTCATCGGTGTGGGGGGCAAGGATCTGATCTGTGCCGCGCACATGATGGCCGCCACCTGCGGCATCGAAAACAACTTGGGGACTCTGATCACGCCCGTGCGGCAGTGCTTCAACAAAGCCGAAAACGATTTCCTCGGGCCGCTTCCCGACCTGTACGTGCAGGTGGTGCTGGCACGCGACGAACGGCAGCGGCTGGTGCACACCGGCGTGTACGTCGGCGACGATTTGGAAACGTATCTGGCCGCGGCGCGCCAGTCGCGTGAACAGAACATCACGGTGCTCGACGAGCCGTTGGAGAAAGTCGTCTGCGTGATGCAAGGTGACGAATTCTTGAGCACCTGGGTGGCCAACAAAGCCGTGTATCGCACGCGGATGGCATTGGCCGACAACGGCGAGCTAATCATTATCGCGCCGGGTTTAAAGCGATTCGGCGAACAGCCGGAGGTCGACGCGCTGATCCGCAAGTACGGTTACGTCGGCACGCCGCGCGTGATGCAGCAGTACCGGCAGAACGCCGACATGCAGGACTTGGCTCACGCCACTGCCCATTTGATCCACGGCTCGTCCGAAGGCCGCTTCACGATCACCTACGCACCGGGCCATTTGACGCAAGCCGAGGTCGAAGGGGTCAACTTTCAATACGCCGACCTGAAGGAAACTCTAGCCCGCTATCCGGTCGATCGACTCACGGAGGGCTTCAACGACGTGGGCGGCGAGCGGATTTTTTTCATTCCCACACCCTCCGCCGGCCTCTGGGCCACGCGCGAGAAACTAGGCCAACGAGCTTGATCGAAAGCGGCGTCTCAGGTAATAAGGGCGACACTCGTCTCATTGTCTTCTCTCGGCCGAATGTCGCTGCTAGCCAAGCGTTGCAGGCCGACTAATGCCTCGTCAAAGTTAAAAAGTGGGGTAAGCATCCTGCTTGCCAATCCGATTTCGTCCCAGAAACGCAAGCTGGAAGCTTACGCCACGCAGTTGGCCAACCCTAAAACTAAGCTTTGACAAAGCACCAGCTTGCGCACTTACATCGCACGATTCATTGCATGCGTATCAATACGCCAGTTGTGTGCAACTCTTTCAGGGTTGTGTTTGTATGGTGGCATTTCTTACTCAGGGCTGCCGCTGCGCGGCAACCCTGGGCTTTGTTGTTGAACGCCTTCGGTGTTGCTGCTTGCCATGTTGTGAACGACGTTGCGCGACCGCGGCGCGTAGTGGCGTTTACGGGCATTGCGGTGCTGCTCATGTTGCTGCCGCTCTCGCTGGGCTGCCGAACGCTCTCGCCGGCTGCACAAACCGGCGCCCTGGGCGGCATTCCGCCGGCCGGGCTTGCACCGCCGTTGGCTCCGTCGAACGAGCGGAATTGGGAGCCGTCGCTGGCTGTGTTGCCTTATGCGGAATTCGACGGCGACTTGGTCACGGTGCACAACATTCGCAACTGTACGTATCTGACCGAGACGGACTATGTCGTGTGGCACTATGATAAGACGTTGAATTTGAACGACCTGGAGTCAGTCGACTTTATCAAAGTGCCGTTCACCGCAGCGCCGAGTCTGGCGCACACGATGCTCAGTTTCGGGTTTTGCGGCGGCGAGTATCTGGTGGTGTCGGTCGAGGCCCGCTTGGAGCAAGGCGAAGTTTACTCGCCGCTGAAGGGCTCGCTGCGGCAGTACGAACTGATGTACGTCGTGGCCGACGAACGGGACGTGATTCAATTGCGCACGGAGCATCGCAAAGTCGACGTGTTCGTTTATCCGACCAAGGCCACGCCCGAGCAGGCGCGGGCGCTGTTTGTGAGCATGATCGAGCGGGCCAACAAGCTCCGCCAGCAACCGGAGTTCTACGACACGATCGCCAACAACTGCACCACCAACATCGTGCAGCACATCAATCAGCTCCGCCCCGGCCGAGTTCCGTTTGACGTGCGTGTGCTGTTGCCCGGCCGCTCGGACCAGTTGGCGTATGAACTGGGGCTGCTGGACAACAACATTTCCTTGGAAGAGACCCGCCGCCGGGCGAAGGTCAACGATTTGGCTCGCCGCCACAAGGACAGCTCCGATTTCTCAGCGGACATTCGCCGCTTTTGACCCACGGTCAGTCCTGACCTATATAGCATCGTCGGGAAGCTATGCGCGCACCGGGCCTCCGGCCGTCTGTGGCCCTACGACCGACAGATTCGTAACCACCGCGACCTGCGCGTCGCCGCAAGTTTTGTCGCCCTATGAGCACCACGGAAGAACGACGCAACCAGCCCGCCGCCGCTGACGATTGGAACGAGCAGTTCTCGCGCACGTTGCAAGAGCACCGGCAGCGGGCGCGTCAATCGCTGCTGGCCAAGCGGGATCGGCTGCGCAACGCAGAAGCCCGATTGAACGGATGCGTGGACGAGATTAAAACCGCGGTCGCTCGCCGGCAACATGAAACGCAGCGGCGCAGCGATGAGCTTGAGCGGCGCGAAGCAGAACTTGCGCGACAGCTCGGTGAATTGGAATCGCGCACGGCGGATGTGAATTCGCGTGACGCCAAACTTAAGCAAGAGCAACAGTCGTTCAACGAGAGCCGGCAGCAGCAGCAAACCGCAACCGCGGTGTTGGAGTCGCAGCGCCGGCAATTGCTGGAGGAACGTGCGGCGCTCGACAGGCAGCGTGCTGAACTGGACGCGGCACAGTCCCAGTCAAGCCGCCAGCGGCGGCAGATTGCCAACCAGTTACGAGCCCGCCGCGCCGAGTTGCTTTCCGAGCTTGATAGGCGGCGAGCGGAATTGGCAGAGCGCGCGGCTGCGGAAGACTCGTCCTTGGCACAACAGCTTGCGAATTTAAGCGCACAGCACAGCCGGCTGCAGGAAGAAATTTCACGGCGCGATCGAGATGCGGAGGAACTGTCGGACGTCTTCGATTCGCTCCGCCGTCAACTTGCCGAAAAGCAGCAGACATTGGACGAAGCGCTGGCGTTGCTCGAAAGCCAGCGGGAGAAGGAACATTCGGTCACGGAAGAGTTCGACGCGCGGCGCCGCCAGTTGCAAGCGGAACGCACTGAGCTCGACGCCCTGCGACAAGAAACGAATCGGCAACGCCGACAGGTCGCCAATCAACTGCGAGCCCGCCACGCCGAACTGCTGGCCGACATCGAACGGCATCGAGCGGATTTGGCCGCTTCGACTTCGCAGGAGGAATCGTCGCTGCGTCAACAGCTTACCCAAGCCAGTCATCAATGCGCGCGGCTGCAAGAGGACGCGACGCGCCGCGAATTGGAAGCCGCCGAGCTGGCTGAGCAGATCGAGACGCTGAACCGCGAGCTGGCGCAAAAACAGCACGAGTTGGACGAATCCGTAGCGTGGATGGAAAGCGAGCGCGTGCTGACTCACTCTGCGGAACAGGAGGCGGACCGCAAACTTCGCGACTTGGATGCTGAAAGGGCGAAGCTCGAATCATTGCGCCGCGAGACGTCCCTGCAACGCCGGCACGTGGCCGATCAACTGCGCGCCCGCCGCGCCGAACTGCTGGCGGAGATCGAACAACGTCGAGCGGAATTGGCCGCCGGTTCGTCTCAGGAACATTCGTCATTGGGCCAGCAGCTTGCTCAAGTCACCCAGCAGTGCGCCCGGTTACAGGACGACGCGGCACGTCGCGAAGGTCAAGTCTCGAAATTATCCGAGCAAGTGGACACGCTGCACCGCCAGCTTGCGGAGAAACAAAGCGAACTTGACGAAGCCCGGTTAGCACTTGGCGATGCGCACGATACACAGCGAACCGCCCAATTGAAGCTCGAAGAGCAACGCCGCGAGATTGAGGCGGAGAGGACCAAGCTCGCGGAACAACGGCAACAGATCGTCCGGCAACAGGCCGAGACCAAGAGCCAACGCCGCCGGATCGCGCGGGAACTTCGTTCGCAGAAGGCTGCATCACTGGCGGAAGTTGAACGGGTTCGAGCCGAAACGGCGGCGGCGTCAATGCACGACGTTTCGTCGTTGGAGCAGCAGCTTGCTCAAATCAACAGGCAGTACGCGCAGTTGCAAGATGACGTCAGACGTCGTGACGAGCATGCCGCCGAGTTGACCGAGCAAGTCAACACGTTGCGCCGCCAGCTTGACGAGCAGCAGGGCGAAATTGACGAGACGCGGCTGGTATCCAGCGACGCTGACGAAATGCAGCAGACGATCCAGCAGAAGTTGGGCGAACAACGCCGCGAGATCGAAGCGGCCAAGGCGAAACTCGACGAAGAGCGGCGCCAGATCGCTCTGAAACGGGCCGAGACGAAAAGCCAACGCCGCCGGATCGCGCGAGAATTGCGTTCGCAGAAGGCCGATGCGCTGGCTGCCAGCCAACGTCGTCAAGCGGAGCTCGACCAGATTCAGTCGGACGAGGGTCGTCAAATCAGTCAGCTCAATCAGCGGCTTATGGAAGCCGCTGCCGACTGCGAACGTCTGCGGGCCGAACTTCGCCGTAGCGAAGAAGAATGCTCCGTGCTCTCTGACGAGTTGAATGAATCGCGGGAGAAGACAGAACGGGAATTCAAAGCTGCATCAACTCAGGAGTCGGCGGCCTCGCTTGCGGAGAAGCAAGAGTTGCTGGATCGTCTCGCAGAAACGGAATCGCGATTGCATGATGCTGAGTCACGATTACAAGACGCGGAATCGAAACTGCAAGACGCCGAGTCGGCTCAAACGGACTCCAGCGAACTAGAAAACCTTCAACGTCGCTTTGATTTGGCGGTGCAGGACGTCCGCGAACTCAAGTCGCGAAACGCAGATCTCGAAGAGGAATTGGAATCGCTGCGGCGCTCGTCGGCGACTCGGACCAGCCAAAAGGCCGCGAACTCGGGGCTAGACTGGGAAGCGCAGAAACGACGGCTCTTGGAGCAACTGGATGCCGATTTCGACAACCAGAACGCGAAACAAGCCGCCGACAAGCTCACCGTCTCCGGTGCGATCCGCATCACGGATCAGGTCGTCGCGGAGAAGGAACAGCAGATTCGCGAGCTGGAAGAATTGCTACACCAGCAGTCGGCCAACATCGGCGGGCTGGCCGTCGGAGCCGCGGCTGTAGCTGCCGCGCTCGACGACGACGAACTGATCCGCGAGGAACGCGAGAACCTGAAGCGAATGCAGAACGAGTGGCGTGAGAAGCTGCGGCAGGCCGAAGTTGAAATCTCCGTCGAGCGAGCCAAAATCGCGCGCGATCGGGCTCATATGGAAGAGAAACTGTACGCCTACGAGCAACAATCGCCAAAATCCGCGGACGGCGATGCAGCCGAAGGCGGGAGCAAGCCGGCTCGCGGCCGTTGGCTTTCGCGGCTGGGTCTGAAGAACAGCGACGATGCATAGCCGCGAAAAGCCGTAGCTTGGGTCCCTTGACCCGAGCGACCACTGATCCGCGGGACAACGTCGCGAATCGCTCGGGTCCATGGACCCAAGCTACGATAGGTCAAGCAGCGCCAAATCTCTTGAATGCCGTACGCTGTTATGGTAATTTCGCAACGGGCAGTTGAGGCGCCGTCGCGCACGCCGCTCCTCCCATCGACAGACACTCTGGGTTTTCCGCGAGAGAGATGTTTTCTATGAGCCAGTCAAAGACCAACGGCCAAGTCCGGCTTGTTGTGAGTCTGATACTTGTAATTGTCGTTGCATCAGCAGCAGGTTTAATGATTCGCATGCGGAATTCACGCGGCGACGCCGCCAATTCCGCTCTAGCCAGCACTCGCGTCGCGGCAACCGAGGGCATGTCCTCGCCGACACCAAGCGAGGTCGCGGCCGCTCCGCATGCCACGCCGGCAACGGTTACGCCAACCGCAGTCCAAGACGTTGCAACGGCAACTAACCAGGATCAGCCGCCCCAGATCGCGTGGGACACAGAAACGCTCAGTGCCGCGACGTCTGATCGGCTCAAGCAACTCGTGCGGTTGCCGCGCGAACACGCCGGGAAGGAAGAACGACTCGTCGTGGAGTTAGCAACAGAAGACGTGGCGGCAGGTTCGCTCCGACCGACTGATCTTCAAGAAAGTTACCGCGATGAAGCGATCGCGATCTTCACACGCCCGCCGGATGCGAAGTCGGTTAAAGTTACGGGCCGTTCGCCGCTGTGTGCCGAATTGTCTTCTCTGGCGAAGCCATTGAAGGACGTGTCGAATTATCAATTGGCGGTCAAAGTCGTGCGCGTTAACATCGAACCTACGTCGGCGACAACGATGGCGTTGTTTCAAGCCAGCGGGCAAACATCGCAGGGCTTCTTGCAACAAGACGCGACGTTGCATTGCAAGTGGTCGCTGGACGGGCCCGGGAAGCCGCCGCTCTTGACGGAGATTGAGTCAGAGACGTTTCGCGAGACCATCACGCGGCCACAAACCGGAACGCTGTTCGCCGATTGCACCGAAGCGGCGCTCGGCGACAATGCGTGTTTCCGCGAGGACATTGTCTATGGCTCGCTGCACTGGCGCAAACAACTGCCGAAGCGATTCAATCCGAGCGAATTGGGCTATCACGGCATCGCGGTCGGTGATGTGAATGGCGATGGTTTGGACGATATCTATCTGTGTTCGCCCGCCGGATTGCCGAATCGCTTGTTCGTGCAAAACACCGATGGCACCGTAACGGACATGGCTGCCGAAGCGGGCGTTGATTGGTTGGACGGCTCGAGAGCCGTGTTGCTGGTCGATTTGGACAACGACGACGATCAGGACCTGGTGCTGGTCACGAAAACGCACACGATGTTCATGTCGAACGACGGGCAGGGCCGATTCGAGCTCCGCAATGCATTGCCCGCGCCGCGCATGCGTACGTCGATCTCCGCCGTGGATTACGACGGGGACAGTGACTTAGACATTTATATGTGCCGCTACGGTTTGTACATGGTGGCCGAAGTTGACCCGGCGAACTTCAGCGACGCTCAATTCGCGCTGGGGATTCCCAATCCGGTGTTCGACGCGAACAACGGCGACCCCAACTCGCTGTTGCGGAACGATGGCGAGTTTCAATTTACAGACGTAACGGTCGAAACGGGCATGGATGAGAAGAATCGCCGCTACAGTTTCGCGGCCGCGTGGGAAGATTACGACAACGACGGCGACCAGGATGTGTACATCGCCAACGATTTCGGGCGGAACAACCTGTACCGCAACGACGACGGCATCTTCAAGGAAGTTGCGACCGAGGCGGGCGTCGAGGATTTGGGTGCGGGCATGGGAGTGACCTGGGGCGATTTCAACAACGATGGGCTGATGGATCTGTACGTCAGCAACATGTTTTCGTCGGCCGGAAACCGCATCGGGCTTCAGCCGGACTATCAAGACTACTTGGTCTCAACGAAAGGCGATCAGCGCGGCAACGAAGAAATGCAGAACGCCAAGCGGGCGATGAAAGGAAATACGCTGTTTCAGAATCTGGGAGACGGCACATTCCGCGACGTGACGGATCAGGCCGATGTGTCGATGGCCTTGTGGTCGTGGGGTGGAATGTTCGTGGACATTAATAATGACACGCGGCAGGATTTGGTCATCCCCAACGGGAACCTGACGAACGACGACACCAAGGACTTGTGAGAGTTCGTTTGGCGGCAGGTCGTGCCGCACTCGCCCACCACGCGGTTCCCGAATGCCAAGTACATCAAGGCCGCTTTGGATTTGCGACGGGCTTTGGAAGCCGGCGCGTCTTGGAGCGGTCTGGAGCGGAACTATGCGTATCTGAATCTTGGCGACACGCGCTTCTCAAATATTTCGGCGGTCAGCGGCCTGAATTTCATCGATGACGGCCGGGCTTTGGCGCTGGCCGATTGGGATCACGACGGCGATCTGGATCTGTGGCTCTCGAATCGCACGGGCCCGCGGTTGCGGCTGATGCGGAACGACACGCCGAACGAGAATCACTATCTGGCCGTGCGTCTGGTCGGACAAACGTGCAACCGTGACGCGATCGGCGCGCGGGTCGAAGTGCACGTCGAGGGTGACTCGCCGGCAATGTTCATTCAAACGCTGCGTGCCGGCGAAGGGTTTTTGGCCCAATCAAGCAAGGTGGTGCACTTCGGTTTGGGGAGGCACGAACGCGTGGAGCGGATCGTGGTTCGCTGGCCCGATGGAAAAGTGGAAGAGTTCGCCGTGCCGGAGATCGACTGCCGCTATCGCATCGTGCAGGGCACAGGCCAGCTCGAGCCTTGGCAGACTGAGCCGCGGGCTGTTCTGTTCGCGTCGTCGGAGTTGAACAGTCCGGCCAAGACCGAACGGGCGCGAATCGTGATGGCCGCGCGTCGCAACATGCCGTCGCTGCATTACGAAACGCTCGACGGGCAAGCCACATCCTTGGACGCGCACGTCGAGGGTCCCGTGTTGATCAACCTCTGGGCCACTTGGTGCCAGCCATGCCTGAAGGAGTTGAGTGAGTTCGCCGAGCATGGCGACGCGATTCGCACCAGCGGCTTGAACATTTTGGCGATCGACATCAGCGGCCTGACCAGCACGGGCGATTCCAGCACGGCCGACCCGCAGAAAGTTTTGGATCACTTGAAGTTCGACTTCCCTGCCGTTCGCGGCAATCGTGAACTGTTGGCTCAACTAGAAAAGGTCCAGAATCTTTCGCTTGCCAAACACCAGCGTTTGGTCTTGCCGACGAGCTTCTTGCTGGACGCCGATCACCGGCTCGTGGCCGTCTACAAGGGCCCGCTGGAGGTCGAGACGCTACTGGATGACGTGAGGCTATTGACCGCTGACGACGAGCAACTATTCCAGCTTGCTGCTCCCTTCGCCGGCAAATGGCACGTACGTCCCGGCGAGGACTAGTCTCGCCAGTGGAAGCGATTGAACGAATGGGTCGATCGAGAACGTGAATCGGCCGCTGTCTATCGTCGCCTAGCAGAAACCGCCGCCCTATGGAACGCCGGTCGCGCCGCGTTGTGGAGCACGCCCGATCTGGAGCACGCCCTCGATGCTAATGCACTGTCCGTCGTGCATTGAGGAGTAGCCGAAGTCGCCAGACTTTGGCCGGTAGCCGAAGTCGCCAGACTTTGGCCGGATCTCGGGAAAACCAAACTCTGGCGAGTTCGGCTACAACCATCAGTTTGCGGTTGACGGAGCGCTAGTTTCCTTTGGCCTTACCCTTTCCGGCCGCCTTTTTCTGAGTCTGCGGCGGCGAGGTCTGGGCCGCCAAGCGGGCCATCGCCTCGAGCTCACGATTCCAGGCAGCTTCGAGCTTCTGCACTATCTCCGGTCGCTCGCGGACCAGATTGTGGGATTCAGCTCGGTCGCTGCGCAGGTCGTACAGTTCCCAGGGATCGCCCTTGGCCGCGACCAGCTTCCAGTCGCCGATGCGAATGGCGCGATTCCCTTCGTGCAGCCACCACAGGGATTCGCGATCAATTGTGACATCCTGAGCAAACGCTGGAACGAGGCTTCGACCTGGAGCGGGCGGGATCGACTCTCCGTTCCAATGTGAAGGTTTTTCGACGCCTAACAATTCGAGAATCGTGGGCACGAAGTCGATCACGTGAGCCGGCGTCTGGCGGAGTTCCCCGCGAGCCTGAATGCCGGCGGGCCAATGAACGACCAGCGGCGTGCTGATGCCGCCTTCATGCACCCAAGTCTTGTGGCGGCGAAACGGCGTGTTGGACGCGCTGGAAAAGCCGGGACCTAAACATAGGTAGGTGGCCGCGCTGCCAGGAGCAGCTTGCGGATCATGGCCGCCATGGCGCACCATAATCTCGGCACTCGCGCCGTTATCCGAAGCAAAGAAGATCAAGGTGTTTTCGTAGACGCCCATGGCCTTGAGTTGCTCGATCAGGCGGCCGATCTCGCGGTCCATGCGATCGACCATGGCGGCATGGATGGCCATCTTCGTGGCTTGAAACTGGCGTTGCTCAGCGGTCAACTCATCCCACGGCAGCGGGCGATTGATCTCGCCGGGGCCGAGCTTTTCGAGCGCATCGGGGAAATGGTACGGCGGTCCCACGTCGGGTTCGAGTTGCGACAAGGTTGTTTTAACCAGACCCAGCTCTTGTTGACTGGCGAAACGTCGCTCGCGCATTTTGTCCCAGTCGTCGAGGTACGTGTCTCGGTAGCGGGCGATGTCTTCGGGCAGCGCGTGTAACGGAAAATGCGGCGCAATGAACGCGACATAATGAAAGAACGGCCGATCCGCATACGTCTCGGCGTGTTCCCGCAGGCAATCGATGGCGTGATCGACCGTAGCGATCGTGGCGTAGTACCCCGACTCATCGGCCGCCTTCTTCACCGGCGCGTCGTCGAACGAATTGCCGCTTGCGGTGAAGTAATTGCCTTGATTCCTCATATCCAAGGAACGATCAAAGCCACCGTCGAGCACTTTGCCGTCGATGTGCCACTTGCCGCTGTGATAACTGCGATAGCCGTGGGGCTTGAGCAGGTCCGGCAGCAGCCGTGCCCACTGCTGCCGAGTACCACTGCCACCACCACCCACATCCGGCAGCGCGTCTCGATGAACTTGTTGGGCATAGTATCCCGTCAACAATGCTGCCCGCGTCGGCCAGCAGCGGGCCGTGTTGTAAAACTGCGTGAACCGCAGCCCGCCGGCCGCCAGTTTGTCGAGGTTCGGTGTCGCAATTTCACCGCCATAGCAACCGAGGTCCGAATAGCCCAAATCATCGGCGAGGATGAATACGATGTTGGGTTTCTCCGCGGCATCGGCCCAGACGGCCGCGCTTGTCAGGCAGCAGATGATTAGCGATGTGGCGCACAGCAAATGTTGTGGCATGACTTTCACCTATTTAATCGACAGATCCGCCGGCTTAACGCCTTTGATGAAGCGGTTGTTGCCGAAGGGTTGCGGGTCGTATTGACCGACGATGGCGACGTTGGAAGCAGCGGGGATTTGGTCTTCCATGCCGAGGGCCCAGTAACAGGCGTTGACCAGCATGCGGCGGCTGCCGTCGGCGGTGAAATCTTGCGAAGCGCCCATCGTGGTTGTGAACACACGCGCGGTCTTGCCGTCGGCCGTGGCGAAGGTCTTCGTCCAAGCGACTGGCATCATAGGGTCGTTCAGCTTGCCCTCGACGGGCTTGTCGGTCGGCTGCATGCCTTCCAGCACTTGGCCCAGGACCAGCGACTGGCAACCTTCGGGCAGCGGCAAGCGTACGCCGTAGACGTCGGTCGTGCCCCAGATGTCGCCGTCCTTGATGCCGCGCAGGATCGGATGATCTTTGGCGTTGTCCGTTAAGATGCCGCGCGTGCTTTGCCGGCCGTGGCCGCCGTGGTGGTTGATCCACGTCTCGCCCAGCACTTGCCGGCCGAAACCGCCGTCCCATTGCTTGTTTTGAAAACTGTACTGCGCGTAACTGCTCGGCCCTTTGATGTTGAACGCATGTGTCGCCGTGCGCAGACCGATGATCGGCCGGCCGGACTCGACGTAATCGACGATGTGCTTCATCTGCTCGTCGGGCAGATTGCGGAAGCGCGTGAAGATGACCATCAAGTCGGCGCTCTCCAATGCCTCGAGACCGGGGATGTTGTCGCTCTGGTTCGGATCGATCGTGCCGTCGGCCGGGTTGATGGCGAACAGCACCGTGCACTTAAAGCCATGATGCACGGCCAGGATCTTGGCCAATTGCGGCATGGCCTCTTCCGAGCGATATTCCTCGTCGCCGGTGACGAACACGATGTGCTTTCCCTGCCCCGGCCCGTCTTGGCCTTCGTACACGACCCAGGGGCCGTCGGCGTTCACGGCCATCGGCTGCAGGCACGTGATGATGGCAACAACCAATACGGCAAACGGAAACGCACGCGTGAACGTTATCATGATGGTCCTCACTTGTTGAATGAACGGAATACGGCTGACTTTGTTAGAACTGTTGAACCCACCATAGCAGATGCCGCCCGGATTTTCAAAACGCCGTGAAATCGGGTGGTGATACCATTTGGCGTTCAGCGCTGTAACCGCGGCCGGGCTCAGACGTACAGAATTCAATTTTGCCGGCGAAAACGCGACTTGAAAACACCAACCATGTACCGGCAAAATTGAATTCTGTACGTCTGAGC
>JBGTKH010000637.1:0-3038 GCA_041744735.1 Pirellulaceae bacterium
TACCGTTTGGGCTCAGACGTACAGAATTCAATTTTGCCGGTACATGGTTGGTGTTTTCAAGTCGCGTTTTCGCCGGCAAAATTGAATTCTGTACGTCTGAGCCCGGCCGCGGTTACAGCGCTGAACGCCAAATGGTATCACCACCGGCGTCCGACGTTCTGGACGACAGATAACGCCGGAATCGGCAAGTCCAGAGTCAGACTATCCAGCCAGTTTGCCATATTGTTAGTAGACGAACACCGACAACCGCCAACACGCATTGACCGTCGCTGATGCGGGGACTTCCGCTAACGAAAGACGCAAGACCGGGCCGTTTCATTTGCGCGTGGCCGCCGTTATATTACGAGTCGATTCCTTATTTCATAACATCCGCGGAGGGTATTTGCATGCACCTATCGACGCCATCGCAACCGCGCTCGAGGAATGCTCACCTCGCGAAGCGAATCGCGCTCGTGGCTTGCTGGGCGGTGACACTGGCCGGCCACACCTGTCTGGCACAAACCAAGTCGATCCGAGTTCGGGGCGAGCAATTTCAGCTACAAGTCGCCACGGACCAGTTGTTCGTGCGGACCGCGCCGAATGTCAAGTCAGCGGACGTAGCGGCCGATGTTCTGCGCGTGCAGGCCGAGTTGCTGGAGCTGGACAAATCGCTACTGAAGCTGGCAGCAATCGAAGCCAAACCTGTGTCGCTGCTCGGCGGCTTCCTCGTCCCGCGACTGCCGGGGCTCAAAGATGCGGACCTCGCCGCGGTGGCCGCCCGGTCGCCGTTGATCGAGTCGGCCGAAACGGTGTATCGGGCCGGACGCCAACTTGTGATTCCCAGCGGCACCATCACCGTGCGGTTCGCCTTCCGCGAGCAGCCGCCGGCCCGAGTACTGTTCGCCTTGGGAGAGGAATTGGGGCTGAAGGAAGTGGCCCGCCCGAAATATGCCAGCGGCGTCGTGCGTTTCCAACCCATCAAGGATCAGGCCGACCTCTTTCAGCTTTGCGAGCAACTGCTGATGCGCGACTTTGTTCGTTGGGCCGAACCGGATCTGGTAGTCGAATTAGATTACGTGCGGCCGGCCATTGACACACGGGCGGCGATTCCACGAATCGCCACACCCGCTGTCGATCCGTCGCGACCGGATCTGCTGCCCAACGATCCCTTATTTTCACAGCAATGGCATCTGGCCAACGGTGACGTTGGCATCCGCGCGCCCGCCGCGTGGTCCATCTCGACAGGCAAAGTCGACGTGAGGGTGGCCGTCGTGGACACGGGTATGGATCTGGATCACGTTGACCTGCGTGACCGGTTGTTGGACGGTTATGATTTCGTGGACGACGACGATCATCCGTTTTCGCGGCAAAATGCGCATGCCACTGCCTGTGCGGGGCTGATCGGAGCGTCTTCGGACAATCGCATCGGCGTCGCGGGAGTCGCTTGGCGATGCAAGATCATGCCAGTGCGCATGGCCCCCGACGACGGCTTTGGGACTAGATGGGCAACAGCCGAGGCCATCGCTTTTGCCGCAAGAAACAATGTGAAAATCATCAGTTGCAGTATCGGATCCCCATGGCCGTCGAATCAAGAGTTCGACGCGATTGACGAGGCGACGAACGCCGGCTGTCTGATCTTTGCAGCTTCCGGCAACCACAACCCTGAATTTCCCGAGATTGACAACCCTCGCGTAGAGTTCCCCGCAGCCTACGAGAAGTGCATCGCGGTCGGTGCGGTTCGTTATGACAACAAAAGGTGCAATTACAGCAACTGGGGACCGGCGCTGGATCTAGTGGCGCCTGGTGGCTTTGGTGGCGAGAATTCGCCGGGCATCTGGACGACCGATTGCACGGGAAAGGATGGCTACAACGCGGGCGCGACGGACGGTGGCGATCAAGCTGTGGACGAACCGGGCGGCGATTATACGGGCCAGTTTGACGGCACCTCGGCGGCGACACCGATCGCCGCCGGTGTGGCGGCGCTAGTTTGGTCCAGTTTTCCCGATCTGAGCCCGGAACAGGTTCGGCAGTGTTTGCTGGAAACCGCCACAAAAATCGACCGCGAGAACCCGTACTGGCGAAACGGGCACAATATCTACTACGGATATGGCAAGGTCGACGCCTACGCGGCCATGCAGCGCGCACGAGAAATGAACTCGTCTCAGGCAAGTCCCTGAATCAACTCGATCAATGGCAAGAACAGCCCGACGACGATCATCATCACGCAGAAACCGATTGCCAGCAAAGCGGCGGGGAATAGCAGGTTCAGCGCGGCACATAGGCGATACGTCAGCCGCCGCAGGCTGCTGTCGGCCATTTCATCCAGCGCCCACGGCAAGTTGCCGACGCGTTGGGCCGCGCCCAGCACCGCGGCGTCGGCCGCTTTGATCAGCCCGGCCCGCCGTAAACTTTCGCACCAGTCAGTGCCCCGATCGATATCGGCCAACGCTCGCCGCAGTCGCGATCGAATGCCCGACTTGGGATACAACTGTGACAACATCGCGATGGTGCCCACGAGCGGACGCTGCTGGCGCACGGCCGCAGCCAAGGTGCGCATCACCGCGGCTCCGTCGGCTCGCCGCCAGAATCGCCCGAGGATAGGAATGTCGGGCGGCAGCCAACCGATGTAAAGCAGTGTTGCGATCGCCAGTACAAAGAAGGTGGCCAACGTCAGCGGAACGTTTACGTACCAAGCTCGCGAAAACCAATCCGCAAACACAACAATCAATTGCGTCGCAGCCGGCAATTCCAGCCCGAACTCTTCAAACATGACGGCGAATACAGGCACGATCTTGAGCATCAAAAACGTGACGATTGCGGCGATCACGAACGTCACGAAAAACAAGTAGTAGAATTTCGCCAGCATCGCTTGCAACATTTGATCCAGATCGTAGCGCCGTGTGGTGGCTTTCCTTAGTGCCGGACCCAAGGTGCCGGTTTCGCAGCCCAGTTCGACGGCGATTTGTTCGTCGAACGACAGATGGTGATGCGAGAGAGACAGAGCAGCCGGCAGCGGCATGCCGGCGTCGAGCAGTTCGGCCAGCCGCCAGGCACGCAAT
>JBGTKH010000638.1:0-4600 GCA_041744735.1 Pirellulaceae bacterium
CTTGGGCGTAGCCCCACATTGCCGACGTTCTTCGACAATCTCGACTCGTTTGCCGAAGCGCCGGAGGGAATGGCGAAGCTGCGTGAGTTGATTCTGGACTTGGCGGTGCGAGGGAAGTTGGTTGAGCAGGACGAGAACGACGAACCGGCGTCGGAGTTGGTCGATGCAATCGCGCGCGAAAAGGCACGGTTAGTCAAAGCCAAGGAAATCAAGAAACCTCAATCGTTGCCGCCAATCGCAAGCGGGGCAGCTTCGACGGAAGTCCCAACTGGCTGGGCTCTAACGCTACTCGGCAATCTCGTGTTCGACTTTCAGAATGGACTGTCAAAGCGGCGATCAGCAGTTGGCGAGCCCGTCCCCGTGCTTCGCTTGGCCGACATCAAATCCGGCGAGATTAGCAGCAGGGAATTGCGCGAGATTCAATTGACCGACGACGAACTGGCTCATTACCCGCTCGCAAAAGGCGACGTGCTGATAATCCGGGTCAACGGTAGCGCCGATCTTGTCGGCCGATTCATTCCGTGCCGTGAAGGTAAGCGCTGGACCTACTGCGATCACTTTATTCGGATGCGAGTTCCGACCGCCTATGTCGATCAGCGATTCCTCTGCATCTTGGCCAATTCGCGTTGGGGTCGCGAACACGTTAACAACAACGCCGTAACGACCGCAGGCCAAAAGACGATCAATCAGACTGGCGTCGGCACTTTGCCCGTACTGCTCCCCCCGTTGTCGGAACAGCGGCGGATCGTGGCGAAGGTGGACGGTCTGATGGCGTTGTGCGACGAGTTGGAATCGCGGGGCAGCGAGCGAGTGAGATTGCGTGAGCGGGCCAGTCGCAGTTGCCTCGCGCGTCTGGTGAGTTCCCGCTCGCGCCGCGATCTGTCGAGCGCGTGGCAGCGTCTGAGCGACCACTTCGAGGTGCTCTACGACACCCCCGAAACCCTCGCCCACCTCCGCCAGTCCATCCTCCAACTCGCCGTCCAAGGCAAACTCGTCCCCCAAGACCCCAACGACGAACCGGCGCACGTGATGATGGCGCAAATCAACCAAGCGCGCGCCGAATTGCTCGCGGCAAATCAAATCCCAAAGTCAAAGCCGTATGCGCCGATTGAGGAATCCATCGTTCCTTTTGACATCCCAGACAGTTGGCGGTGGGTTCGGATCGGCCAGACCGCGAAACTCGTGGATTACGGCACATCGCAAAAAGCATCGGAAATTCCGCATGGCGTTCCAGTTCTCCGCATGAACAACATTCAAGATGGCCGCGTGATTCTCGACGGTTTGAAGTATGTTCCGGAAACGCTGGAGGAACTGCCCGCCCTTTATCTCAAGACGGACGACCTGCTGTTCAATCGAACTAACAGCTACGAACTCGTTGGAAAGACGGGCATTTTCAGAGGCGGCGACGACAATTACACGTTTGCGTCGTACTTAATTCGCCTGCGCCTATTCGATGGCGTATTTCCCGACTACGTCAACTTGGCAATGAACGCGAGTTACTATCGAACGACTCAGATCGAACCAGAGCTTACGCAGCAGTGTGGGCAAGCGAACTTTAATGGCACGAAGATGAAGAACTCACTGTTGCCGCTCCCACCAAGCGACGAACAAAAGCGGATCGTCGCCAAGGTGGACCAACTGCTGTCGCAGTGCGACGAGTTGTCCGCGCGATTGCGCGAGCGCCAGTCCGCCACCCACGGGCTCCTCACCGCCACTATCCACCACCTGCTCGACGAGGTGGGGAGATGACTTACGCGAAGGCGCTAAGGCGCGAAGTATTCGACAGCTAGATTTCTTCCTTCGCGGCTTCGCGCCTTCGCGTGCGATTTTCCGCGAGGTCTAGTTTTTCAATAACGTCCTGACCGCGTGCATCAGCACCTGTTCGACACTTGGGGCGACGCGGGATGCGCGGGGGCTGGTTTCGTAGCCGCCTTGCGTGTAGGCGATCTCGGTGCCGATGTAGCCGGGGGCGTAGTCACCGTAGGCGGCCATCGACACGAACAAATCGGGACGCAGTTGGGCGGCGTTCAATTGGTACTCGACGAACAATTCGCCGGGCATGTGCAGCACGCGGAGCTGGCCCAGCGAGAGGCAGGTGACTTCGATCTTCTCGCCGGCTTGGCAACTTCGCAGGAAGGCCAAGTCTGTGGCCGCCGCGATGCGTTGCGGCTCCGCAGCGTCCTTGTTGTTCAGCGTTTCGGCCAAGGCGGTTTCATCGAGATGCTCTGCGGGCGGAAGTAAAACAGACACAACCGCCCAATCCAGATCGTCTGCCGAGACGGCGATTCGTTCTTTCGTTGCCGATAGCGCATCGGCCATGCCGGCAGCCATGCGGCCGGCCAGCACCGGGCGGTTTTCCGGCGAGCCGTCGTTGTACTTCCCCGCGCCGATGTTGCCGCCGGCGCCGTTGAAGTGAATGTGCACGACGCCGCTTTCCTGCTGCCGTTGCTCGCGGGCCATACCGGGAAAATCGGGGTGTGCCGTGCGCGTGCGATAGTAACTCTGCGGATGCGTGGCGTAATAGGTCAACACGGCCAGCCGCTTGTCGCCGTTATAGAAGCTGATCGATTTCAGCCACGGGTCGATCACGCCTTCGGGAAAGTCGCGGACGACCGGGTCCTTGGTCGCCGTCCAGCGAACGTGTTGCACCTTGCCGTCCGGCCCCAAAATGCGGCGGTTCGACGCGACCTGCTCAACCTTTGCTTGGCCGAGTCCGACGTGCGTGACTGCCTCTGCCCGCTCGACGGCAGCCCGCGCTGCCTCGGCGGCCTTCTCCAAGATCTGCCTGCTCCAAGCCACGTCGTGCACCTTTCCCGACAGACCCACGTCGGCCAGCAGCGCCTCGGCGTCCGGATCGAACTGCGGCGCGTCGTGCTGATGCAGACAGTGCACCGCGACCCGCTGGGCCGACGTGCCCACCGCGCGAGCCACCGTTTCGCGGAACCGCGTGTGCCCACTGCCGCTGATGCCAATCCAGTCCACCGCCACGAGCACGATCGGCTGCTGCTTACCCAGCAGCACAACGCCCTTTAACCGCAACGACGCCTCGCGCCGCTCCATGATATCGTAAGCCAGCGGACTGCCCACCGGCGGCGTGGCGTCGATGTCGAACACCCCGATCCGCAACGGTGCCTCCGCGCGTAATTCTGTGTGGAACGTTAGAGACACTAACGCGGACATGAAGAGCAGTGGGAGTACAAGCTTGCGATCCATTGCGGTCCAATCGACGCGGTGCATGAGTTAGTCCTTTGTACTGGATTCGACCAAATTGCGTGCTGTGATATTCGCTGCCCTTCTCTTTCGTGACAATCCCAAAGTTTCACAACTTCGGCTACGGTTTCAACAATTCTGCGAGCGCCCGCACAAGCAAATCGATATCTTGTCGGCGATTATACAGGTGGCACGAGACGCGGATATAGCGGCCCGCGTTCCAGTCGACGATCGGCACCTCGATGCCGAAGCGCTGCCACAGCGAGTCTTGCAGCGATTGGCGGTCGCCGGGCGGCAAGGGGACGTGGGCCATCGAGCCATACCAAGTTTCGCTGTCGGGAACGATCGGCTCTCTGCCCGTCAATGCGACGAGTCGCTGGCGCGCGTAGCGGGCCAAGGAATGCGTGCGTGTGCGAAAGGTGTTAAGGCCCACGGATTCAATAAAGTCGATGGCCGCAGGGACGGCTAAATACGCGCTCGGGTCGCGAGTGCCGACCCACATGAATTCATCGGACCAACTTTGCGGCCGGTTGGGTAACAGCCGGCCCCAACTGAGCAGCGGCGGGCGGATACTGCTTTGATGGCGCGGGTGCACGTACAGAAACCCGGAGCCCAAAGGTGCCGAGAGCCATTTGTGGCAACTGGCCGTATAGAAATCGCAGCCCAGCGCGTCGATGTTCACGTCCGTCTGCACCAATGCGTGCGGGCCGTCGATGCACACCGCGATGCCGCGCTCGCGCGCGGCGCGGCAGATCTCCTGCACGGGCAAAATGATGGCCGTGGGGGACGTAATGTGACTGATGACGATCAACCGCGTGCGCTGGCCGGCCGCCTCCATCAGGCGATCGACGACTTGCTCCACCGATTCGATTGGCAACGATAATGCGACAACCTTAGGTTCGCCAAGCCCGGCTTCGCGGAGTGCTCGCTGCCAGATCCGCTGCACAGCGCCGTACTCGTGGTCGGTCATGAGAACTTCGTCGCCGCCGCGGAGCGACCGGGCAAAACTGTCCGCAACGATGTTCATGCCGACCGTGGCGTTCTCGACAAAGACCTAGTCTTCGGCATACGTCCCGACAAAACCCGCCAGACGTTGCCGCGCGACATGCCACGCCGGCTCGAACTGGCGAAACAAAAAATCCATAGGCTGCGAGTCGATCCGCTGTTGCCACTCGTGCCGCGCCGCGCGCACCGGCTCCGGCGGAGGACCGAACGAGCCGTGATTTAGGTACGTGGTGTCCTCGCGCAGCCGCCACTGCGATCGCCAATGGCTCCACAAATCTTCATTCTCAACGGCTGGAATACGCATGTCTGCTCAGTTTCGCGGTTGAATTCTCGATTAGCGTACACAGATCAATATGCAATCACAACAGGAATCGCCTGGTGCCGG
>JBGTKH010000639.1:0-7586 GCA_041744735.1 Pirellulaceae bacterium
TGATTGGAAAGCGCCGCGGCCCGGCATATGAAAAACCTTCGGTCCAATGCGACGAGTGGAGTCGCTGCGAGACAGACGCGGATCGGGCGTGCTTCTGCACTAGCCGTGGGTTGATCCGGGTCTACGCTGTTTATTTGGTCCCTCTGTCGGAAAAAGGTCCGAAGGTTTTTTGTCCCTGTTGGTATTCTACTCCATCGTGTGGCTGCGTGCCGCGAATAGCAAGATAGATCGGCAGTTTTCCGCCGCGGGTTTCGTCGAAGTTTCCAGGATTTTCCACGAAAGTCGCGACGGGTTCATTGATCAATCGGGCCGGCACGGGTATCCTAGAGGGATTATTTTGACACTTGGCGGCGGGCGTTGGCCGCCGCCAAGCGTGCGTCGGGACCGGACGCCTATGGGTGGCGCCACGGCGAGGCCGGCCTGAACGTTGAGCACGAGCCTCTCGAAGCTCCCCCAAACTCAAGTCGAACTCAGGAGAAATTGTATGAGTGACAAGTCCAAGTTGACCGGCGTTAAGGCGACGTCGCGTCGCGATTTCATCAAGAAGTCATCGTTGTTGGTTGCCGGCGGGGCGATCGTCAGCAGTTTGAACATCGCCCGGGCTGCCCATCCGTTCGGCAGCGATGCCATTAAGCTCGGCCTGATCGGCTGCGGCGGGCGCGGCACGGGCGCGGCGATTCAAGCCATGAACACCGAGGGTGGCGAAGTCCGCTTGGTCGCCATGGGCGACACGTTCGATGATCGCGTGCAGACCAGCTATCGCACCTGCAAGGGACAACATGGCGAAAAGGTGGACGTGCCGAAGGACCGCCAGTTCGTGGGCTTCGATTCGTACAAGCAAGTGCTGGAAGCCGACATCGACATGGTCGTTCTGGCCACTCCGCCGGGCTTCCGACCGCTGCACTTTGAGGCCGCAGTGAAAGCCGGCAAGCATGTGTTCATGGAAAAGCCCGTGGCGGTCGATGCGGCCGGCGTCCGCAAAGTGCTTGAAGCCAACAAATCGGCGAAGGAACAGGAATTGGCCGTAGCCGTCGGCTTGCAACGGCGGCACGAAGTGAAATACCGAGAGACCGTCCAATGCATTCAGGACGGCACGATCGGCGATATCATTCTGGCTCGCGCGTATTGGAACGGTCAGACGCCGTGGGTTAAGACGCGGCAGGCCGGACAGTCCGAGATGGAGTACCAGATGCGCAACTGGTATTACTTCAACTGGCTCTGCGGCGATCACATTGTCGAGCAACACATTCACAACCTGGACGTGATCAACTGGATCAAGAACGGCTATCCCGTGTCGGCACAAGGCCAAGGTGGCTGCCAGGTCCGCAAGGGAAAGGATTACGGCGAGACATTCGATCACCACTTGATCGAATTCACCTACGCCGACGGCACGAAGCTGTTCAGCCAATGCCGCCACATTCCCGGCTGCTGGAACTCGGTCGCCGAGTACGTTCACGGCACGCAAGGCTATGCCGATGTGAGCGGCTCGAAGGTTTACAACACCAAGGGCGAAGTGGTTTACAACTTCAGCAAGGACGGTTCCAACGGTCACCAACAGGAACACCACGACCTGTTCGCCGAGATTCGCGCCGGCAAGCGGCCGAATGAAGGCGATTACGGTGCGTTGAGCACGATGACCGCGATCTTCGGACGCATGGCGACCTACTCCGGGCAGATGCTCGAATGGGACAAGGCGCTGAATTCGGAGATCGTGGTGTCGCCGGTCGAGAAGTACGCGACGTTCCAAGACACCCCGCCGGTCATGCCGGATGAGAACGGCAACTATGCCTTGCCGGTGCCGGGTGTGACGAAGGTCGTGTAGAAAAAAATCCGAGATTTTTGCGACGACAAGCCGGCTGCGGAATCCCCGCAGCCGGCTATTTTTCTGCGCTTGAAGAATGGCGAATTGAGAGGATTGTTGTGGATAACTCTTTTCATGTCAGCAACTTCACGCCTTCCGCGTGTGGCGCATGCGTTTAGCAATCTGCGAAAGTTGGGGGATTCATTCCGGTCGGCGAAGGCATGCCGAGACCACGGCGTTTTTTGAATTATCGCAATGTGACGGATCGAAATATGAAATGACCCAACGCTGTTACGCTCTGGGACTGGCGGACCGTATTTCGCAGAGCGGCCGTGTGGCAAAAGGAATCGACCCACTGGATGGAATCAAGGAGTACGTGACATGAAACGGAACTGGACATGGGCCCTGGCGTCGCTCGTCGGCGGCTGGCTGGGCTTGGCGACAATCGCCGCGGCCGAGACGCCGGCGTCGAATTACCTATCCGACGAAACCGTGGCCGTGCCGAGCTCAGCGAAGACGGTCGCGATCAAAGCTTCTAACATCAGCGAAGCTGGCTGCGACGTTACGGCGGCGTGCGACAGCGCCTGTGGCTGTGATGACGGCTGTGATGACTGCTGCGACGATGGTTGTCGCGGCGGTTTTCTCAGCGACTTTCTGCCCTGCCGCAAATGCCCGGACGCGGAAGCCTGGACGTTATTTCCGCAGGACACCTGCCGCGGCGTTAAGGTCTACGGTTGGGTGGCGCAAGGGGCGACAACGAACCCGTACAATCCAGTCAATCCGCCCGGAGGCAACGGAAACTTGCCGGTCACTTTCAACTACCGCAGTGACGAGTACCAGTTGAATCAAGCCTACGGCGTCATCGAAAAGGAGACAGACGGCAGTTGCGGATTGGACTTTGGTGGCCGCGTCGATGTGCTGTACGGCGAAGACTACTTCTTCACTATGGCTGCCGGTTTGGAAACGCACCCGGACGCCACGCCCCATTGGAACTCGGCCACGGGCAACGGGATCGGCGGAGTTGGCCGCTTAGGTCTTGCGATGCCGCAAGTCTACGGGGAAGCTGCTTTGGGCAATTTCAAGGTCAAGGTGGGCCACTTCTACACGATCATTGGATACGAATCGGTGATGGCGCCCGCGAATTTCTTCTACTCGCACGCCTACACGATGCAATACGGCGAACCGTTTACCCACACCGGCGGCTTGGTCACGTGGACGCCCAACGATCGTTGGACGTTCGTGGCCGGCGTGGTCAACGGCTGGGATAAATTCGACGCCGTATCGGACCGAATTTCGGTGATCGGCGGCGCGACCTTTGCACCGTGCCACGAGCGCTGGACGATCGCGTTGACCGGCATCAGCGGCGATGAGGACGGAATTGCCCCGCCCTTTGTCGGCAATCGCTCGATGTACAGCCTCGTGTTCAATTTCAACGTGACCGATAAGATCAATTACGTCTTCCAGCACGACTACGGCATTCAACAAAACGGTGGCTTGCTTGCCGGTGAAGACGCCGAGTGGTACGGCATCAATCAGTACCTGTTCTACACCATCAACGACTGCTGGAAGGCTGGCATCCGTGCGGAATGGTTCCGCGACGACGACGGCTTCCGCGTTGTCAATGGATTCAATCCTGCCAACCGTGAGGGCGACTGGTACGAAGTTGCGATGGGCCTGAATTGGTCTCCGCATCCCAATATCACGCTGCGTCCCGAAGCCCGTTACGACTGGGCGCAGTCGCCATTTGCCGGCGGCGGGCGAGGCGGTCCTTATAACCTGTTTAATCCGGCTAATCCGATTGGCCGGGTCACCCAATTCACGGCCGGTGCCGACTTGATCATCACCTTCTAAATTGTCGAATTCATTCCAATCGATACTAGCCGCCCGCGTTTTACCAGCGCGGACGGCTTTTGTTTTTTCCTACATCTCGACTTTGCTTTCGGTCCTGTCGAATTCCCCAGGCCAGTCAAACTTTAGCGATTAGGTAAGACGTTGCGGCTACGACATGAAAGATGGATTCTAATCCTTGGGCGGGCCGAATCCTTCAATCATGAATTCCTCGTTTCTCCCGCCGCCCAGGTGTCGAAAAAGGTGAATCACCACCGGGATGAACCCGGAGTCATCAAAGGCATGTCGTGGTGGATTCCTACGCTAAAGGTGAGCAACCGCCGGAGCGAATCCGGCGGCATCTTTGACCTTCGAGAAGGCTCACAATCAATTAGGCACGGTCGACCAGGATCTCGCCGCAGCGCCGCAAGTGCTGGGCTTGATCTGGGTCGTATTGAGCGTCGCGCAGGTCGACCAAGTAGAAGTCCACGTCGTGGATGTTCGCCCCGCGCAGATCGGCGCCGCGCAGGTTGGCCTTGCGGATCTCCTCAGGCGCTTTGAAGTGCTGGTCTTCAAATCGTCCGTGTAGAAACCCGTTCGGCTGCCGTGGCAGGGGTAGGGACTGCCGACCAAGCCGCTGCGCGTTGAGCCCAAGTGGAACGAACAGCCGCGCAGGTCGGCGCCGCGCAAATCCGCAAACTCCCACTCGATGTCCGCCAGCCCCGCGCCGCGCAAATCGGCGTTGCGGAAATTAGCCCGCGGCATGATCGAACCAGTCAAATATGCGCCGGCAAGTTTGGCATGCTCGAAGTTCGCACGTGGCAGCCGAACGCCTTCCAGATCGCAGCGGCTCAAGTCGGCGCACACGAATCGGGCGCCGGCCAAGATTGCACTCTTTAGCGAGAGAGCAGTCAAACGCGCCTGATCGAGATTCGCATCCGTCAAGTCTGTCTCATCGATCTTCGCCCCGCGCAAGTCGGCCATCGTCAGGTTGGCTCGGCACAGAGATGCGGCCGAGAGATCGGCGTCTTGCCAATCGGTTTCTTGCAGGTTGGCGTCGCTCAGATTCGCGGACAACAGGTTCGCACTGATGAACTTGGTGTTGTTGGCATTGACGCGGCAAAGGTCTGCATGAGTGAAGTCCGCCTTGACTGACAAGATGCCTGTGATTGATGCATCACTCAATCGTGCGTGACGGAATTTGGTGTGACGAACAATGGCACCGTCCAATTTCGCGCCTCGCAAGTCGCTGTGCGACAGATCCGTCTGAAACAGACCGACGCCCGTCAAATCGATTCCCTGCCAAGCCGCGCGGGCCAAGTAAGCATGGCTCAATTGCTTGACCGGTGAACCTCCCGGCGACCAGTCCACGCGGCAGGCGTGCAGAATACTGGCAATCATCGCCTGATATTCGGGGATCTCTACCGCAAATAAGTCGCTCAGCCGTTGAATCAGCGTCTTATTGACTGCCACTCCCCTCGCGATTTCCTCAACCAGATCAAAGGGCAAAACGTTCGTCAGTACTTTGAGCTTGTCGCCGGACCCTAATGCGATTTCGACATGCTCAGCCGCGAGCATAAGTTGCACCGGCCGATAACGCAGCAGTCGCCACAATCGCTCGTCGACGCGGCTGTCGCTAAGCTGCCGCGATTTGGTCTCGGCAATTGACGGCTGGTCGAGAAGCACTGCCAGACAATAGAACGCGGCAAGCCGGCGCAGATCAGCATCGGTCAATTGCCCTGCCAATTCATGTTCGAGAGCGCCGCGGACGCTGGTCACTTGATCGTTGGCCGCCATCTTGTCGAGCACAACCTGCCACAACTCCGGCAAGCTTTCCGCGAGATGCCGATCCGACACGCTCTGGACACGTCTCATCACTGATGCACAGCGCGACGGATGGGCGGCCAACAGATACTCCAGCAACTCGTCGTCCGTCCACGGCGTCAATTCGAGAATGATTTCGGCCAAGTTCGGGTACGCTGTGCGCGACGAAAACACAACGACCCGCACCGCGGATTCCACCGCCACGCGACTGATATCCGCGTCATCCAGGAAACTCACGTCGTTTCGTGCGGGCAACACAGCGGCCAGATGACAAAGCGCCGTCGTTTTGCCTGCTCCGAGTCCACCCACGATCTCAATCGCGCCGCGGTGCCTTTCGCCGGTTAGCGACTCGATGGTCTCCTCCAACGGCAGCGCGTCGCCGGTCTCCGGCGATGTCACGCGAGGCTTGACTGGTGCACGTGCGGGAAGAATCATGGTCGACTCCTGCCATCAAGTCTCAATAAATCTTCTCGCCGTTGCTAGCCCTCGCAGCGCAGAATCGCTATCATCAAGAGGCATTTCCTAAAGGAGAAGTACGATGAAGCCCGCACAGAGTATGTTCACGTTGCGTCAATTTGTACCGGTTCTTTTGTCGCTCGCCATCGGCGTCTCGGCGTGCTGGGCGGCAGACGGGGCGTCACCCACCTTGGCTGATATTGAAAAGAAGTTGACGCCGATCCAGCAGGCTATCGACGACAAATTGTCCAATGAAAGGACCCTGGAGGCGGCTCAACGAGAGCTCAAGCAACTCCTGCAGCATGCTGACGAATTGTTCAAGGCTGCGGGGGGCGAATTGAGACCGGAGCGGGCCACCGTTGCCCTGCAGGTGAAGATTCTGGATTTGCTTGCCAAAATCGAGGCCCGCTTGCCGGATAAGGACGACGATGGCACCAGTGGTTCCAACACGCTGTCGCTGCCGCAATACAACGAGAAGAAGTTGATCGGCACGTTGGCCAATCAACTGAGCACCGCACATCGGCAATTAGCCGAACACCTGCGCCAGTCGGCCGCGGACGTGCAGACGACGCAAAAACTGGTCGTCGAATTGATCCTGGCACAAGAAGCGTTGGCCTGGGAAGTCGGCTGGCCATACACGGCCGAAGAGGCCACTGCGGTCAAGAAGGCTGGCCACGTTCCGCCGGACGTCTATCTCAGCCGGCGTAGTCGCGGTGTCGAGCGAATCAACGAGCGTCTGAAAAAATCCGCCGAAAGCGTAGGCCGCGAACCATCCGGCAAGCCGTTCGTGATTTGCAGCCCAAACTCCGAGGCGGAACAAAAACAGTTGAATGCAACGCTCGTCAAAGTGCGCGGCGAGGCGGCGGCCAAAGTCTGGACGAAAGGCACCCAGCCCCTTGATGAGAAGGCGCTATTGGAACCAGCCCGTCGACGATAAACGAAGATTGGCTCGCCAAACACCTGGCGTAGCCAAACCATATTACTTCTTCAGCGGCACGTTCAGCTCTTTTAGCTTGGCCGCAATGTCGGCGCCGTGCGATCCGGACTTCACCATCGTTTCGATGTGCAAGATCTTGCCATCGGCGCCGATGAAGAACGTGTAGCGCATCGGCACATTGCGCGTGGCGTTGACCACTTCGTATTTCGTGGCCACTTCACGCGACGGATCGCTCAGGATCGGGTAGTCCAACCCCAGCGACTCGGCGAACTGCTTGTTCAACTCGGCTGTATCGCAACTCGCGGTGAAATACGCCACGTCGTACTGCCGCAGATCATCGCCGCTCTCACGGAGCGACTTGCATTCCGCCGTTCAGCCGCCGGTAAACGCTTTGGGGAACCAAGCCAGCACGACCGCTTGCTTGTCCTTGTAGTCCGACAGCGTGTAGGTCTTACCGTCGCTGCCGATCAGCGAAAAATCTGGGGCCGCATCGCCCGGCTTCAGTTCCGCCCGCGCCGGCGTGGCCGCGGCCATCAGCACCGCCAGGGCCATCCCGGCGCAAATCGTTGCCAACACGTTCATCTTCATCATCTCCTGTAGCTAGAGGGAAAGGAAGGAAGGTTTGGTAGGTAAATGTCAGAGCCAGAGTAACACGCCGAATGCCGCGCGCCTATCGTCGCCAGCGGGCATGTGTATACCTGATGGTTGTCGCCGAACTCGCCAGAGTTTGGGTTGCCCGCG
>JBGTKH010000640.1:0-9721 GCA_041744735.1 Pirellulaceae bacterium
CGGTGCCCGTCAGCGCCAAATCCAGGTCGACCAATAGGTGATGCCCCAGCACGTCCTGCCGCCGATTATTCTGCTGAAGCGCGAAGCCGAACAATTGATAGCTGCCGTAGCCAACAAACCGCGGCTCCCACACGTAACCGCCCGGCCCCGGCCACTTCAAATGAGGATTAACGTTCACCGGGTCCGCACCCAAGAAGTCCGCAAACAGCGTCGCCGGCCGTGGCTCTTGCCAGTCTTCGGGCAACCGCAACATGTCGTAATGCGCGTGCTCCTCCGCCGGCCAATTCAAGTGATCCCCTTCGGCCTGATACAAATACGAACCGCCGTGATGCC
The DNA here is from genome assembly GCA_041744735.1 of Pirellulaceae bacterium. Taxonomy (GTDB): domain Bacteria; phylum Planctomycetota; class Planctomycetia; order Pirellulales; family Pirellulaceae; genus JBGTKH01. Next base: position 334 of record JBGTKH010000640.1, read on the forward strand.
ACAACTCTTCCTCCAGCGGCGGCAGCGGTTCGTTTTCCGCCGCGTACGGGTCGGGCGGCAGCGCGGGAAAATCGCCCGCGCCCGGCCGAGCCGCACCAGGCGGCAAGGTTTCGAACTGCGCCATTATCGGACCGGCGCTGAACGTTACGATGAGTATGAGGCAGAGCGGTACAAATGACGAACGACGAATGACGAATGACGAAAGAATGACGAAGCTCGAATGACGAATGGTGGGACGCGTGGGGCAATGTGCCAACGACGAGGGTGCCGCGGCAAACATCGCGGCCTGGCCCGGCACAACCCCTTCGTCATTCGTCATTCGGCATTCTTTCGTCATTGGGTATTTCGTCATTCGTCATTCAGCAAAATTGTCGTTCCGTACCCGCGAACCGTGAATGTGCCGTTTCTATTCGGAAACGCGAATCACGCCATCGTACTGGTCGATCACCACGATCTCCAGCAGATGCTTTAGATGCGGTGTGCCGATGTGGTCCAGCAGCGTCGGGGGCAAGTGGCGGAAGTTCAGCCGCACGTGCACGGTGTACTCTCCGGAACAATCGGGCAGCGCCACGGGATAAGCCTGCCCCATCGTGCGCAGCGGCGGCAGGCTGCCTTTGGCGATGCGGAAATCCACCGGGCGGCCAAACGACGCGGCCAGAGTCGGCGCGGGGCGCAACACGTTCACCGGCACGATATGGCGGTTGACCGAGATCACCACGGTGCGGTCGGTCCCTTTGTTGGTGAGCGTGGTGAATTTGTTTTGGAAATTGAGCAGGTACTTGTCGAACGGAATCCGGCCGGTCATCACCGCGTGGCTGTGATCGTCGCGCAGGTCTGTGTTCTCGTCCAGATCGCCGGAAGCAAAGACCAACTGCCCGGCCGGGTCGCGCACGTCGACGGAAACCCAGCATTGCCGCTCCGCAGTGAAGCCCGTCGGCAGACTGTGTCCGGCGAAGATGCTGACGACGTCCACTCCGACGTCAATGCGTTGGCCTGCGTGCGCCGTCGCGGGGTGCTGCACTTTGATTCGCGCGGCATTGCGCAACAGTTCGTATCGTTTCTCGTCCGCCTTGCGTAAACTCTCGCGGTTGCTGCGGCGCAGTTCGTCGAGCGTCCGCTGTTGATAGGGAGTCAGGTTCGCGGCGTGGCGATAATCGGTCTCGTACATCCAGTCGAGCTTGAGCGGAAACTCAGTGTCAGGCAGCAGCGAATAGTCGGGGCCGGAGAACGTGTGATCGGACAGTAGTCGCAGCGGAATTCTCTCCGGATCGACGCCCGGCACCGTCGCCGCTCGGCCCAGCGGACGCTGGTCTTCCGGCACCGGCACGCCTTGCACTGGACCCATGTGACACAGATGGCACGTGATGCCTTGCTTTGCCGCGGGGCTGTTGTGCCATTCACTGAACGCTTCTTCCAAGCGAACGCCCGACGGAATGTTCACGTCGTGGCATTCGCCGCAGAATTGCGACGTCTTGATGTACGGACGCGGCGCGGCGGCATGAGCGTTCATTTCCTCCGCGACTGGATGATCGAACGGGCCGTAGATGCAGACGTCGACCAATTTCCCCGGCTGGATTGTGATGCGGCTGCTGGCTTTGTATTGGCCGTACGGACGCCGGTGGCAAGTCACGCACGTCACACCTTCCATCGACAGTCGTGAACGGTGCACATTTCGCCGCGAACCGTTTTCGCCGATCGCCGTGCCAATCTGCGTGTGGCAACGCGTGCAGAACGTGCCGATCGTACCGCTGGTCCGTTCGATCAGCGTCAGGTTGAACGCCTCGAAGACCGGGCTGTGTTGCCCGTAAGCATGCATCGACCGCGACCATTCGTCGTACTGTTTCGGATGACAGCCGGCGCACTGTTTGGCCGACGGGAAGTCGATTTCCAACAGCGGCCGGTTTTGGCACTGATCGGGCAGACGATATTGAATCGCCCCGTTGTTGATCCAACGCCAGATGATTTGCAGTTGGCCGTCCGTCAGCCACTGGTGACGCTCCGGTGGCATCTCCGGTTGATCGGGCAGGTCGGTGTCGCGCCGGGCGTTGACGTTCCAAGCGACTTTGTGCCATAGCGTCGACTTGTCGGCTTGGCCGGGTACGATAACCGGCGCGATGTTCGGCTTGCCCGCCAGCAGCGATTCGTGACTGGTAAAGTCCGTGCGGTCCGTACCGCTGCGATGACACGACGTGCATTTGTTGGCCAGGATCAGATACACGTCCGGCCAATCGGGGTCGAACGGATGAAGCACTGGGCTGATCGTGTGCGGCACGGCGACGGCCGGAGTCGCACTGTACAGCACGAGCCCAATGATCGCGGCAGCGAGAACCGCTGGTTGCATTCGCCGTTGCAGTCGTCCTGACGCCTCGCGATTGGCCATCATCGCCTCGTTGAATTCGTCCGTGCAATTTGCGCTGGGAGCCCTCCATAGTAACCCGACGCGTAAGCGAGGGACCGGCGCGATGCTCCCTCGCTTATGCGTCGGGTTACGAGTGTATCGTTCGCGCCGCCAGCGACGGGCATCTGACGATCGACGGAGCGCTACACCCGTGTGCGTTATCGAACCGAGCGGAGACGATTGTTGCGGCAATTCTTCGCCGGCGCCGCGACTCGCAAGACCCGTCCGAGCGGCGCATCAGGCGAAGGCGGCGTTTGCCGTAATTCCGATTCCACGCGCCGGTACTAACGAACCGTTATGACGACTGAGCGGGAAGGTCGCGTTATCCCGATAGCGACATCGCTTTCCCATGTCGACTGCTGGCATTGGCCGTCCTGGCTGATTACACTTGCGCGATGCTCGGCGAGTGCCGAGTCACTACCACCCGATGAATCAGGAGACTCTACCATGCTGAATTCCCGCCGTATCGTACTGGCCGCCATCGCCGCGTGTTTCACATTTGTACAGCTTGTAGCTTTGCGTGCTGAAGAGCCCGCGCTGCATTCGGCGATCAAGCCCGAACCGCGCGAAGGCGGCTGGATGGCACGGCACGAAAGCTTTAACGAACGAGTGAAGAAAGGGAACGTCGATCTGATTTTTATCGGCGATTCGATCACGCAGGGCTGGGAAGGGAGCGGCAAAAACGTCTGGCAGAAGTCTTACAGCAGCCGCAACGCCGTGAACTTGGGCATCGGCGGCGACCGCACGCAGCACGTGCTGTGGCGGCTAGATCACGGCAACATCTACAACATCTCTCCCAAGCTGGCCGTGATCATGATCGGCACGAACAATTCGGGCACCAACACGTCCGAAGAGATCGCCGACGGCATCAAGGCCATCGTCGACAAGCTGCAGAAGCAATTGCCCAAAACGCAGGTCCTGATTCTGGCCGTCTTTCCCCGCGGTGAGAATCCGCAAGACGCCAAGCGCCAAGTGAACGACAAGGCCAACGAGATCGTGGCCAAGCTGGACGACGGCAAGCAGGTGCACTATCTGGACATCGGCAAGAGTTTTCTGACGGACGACGGCACGCTGCCGCGCGAGATCATGCCCGACCTGTTGCACCTGAGCGAAAAGGGCTACACGATCTGGGCCGAGTCGATCGAGCCGACTGTCGCTAAGCTGATGGGTGAAAAATAGGTGGCGGACACCTAGTGCTTCGTCAAAGTTAAAAAGTGGGGTAAGCATCCTGCTTGCCAACCCGATTTCGTCCCAAAAACGCAAGCTGGAAGCTTACGCCACGCAGTTGGCCAACCCACCGATGGCATGGCGGTCCCACAGATGTAAGTCTTATCCGTGGGACCGCCATGCCATCTGTGGGACTACTTTCTTTTGAATCGATCGGTCCTTCAAATCTAGCAACTTGCACTAAGGTTGCTTCGTTTGAGACAAAAGCCATGCGACCGCAGCTTGAGAAGAGTGGACTGATTTCGGCGTGGCGATAAACAGGTTCGCCGCGGCATCTGCGGCTTGGTATGCTGCGCGGACGTTGCGGTGCGATTCGGAAGTCTCTCCAGCCAGCCAGAGTTTGACGGGCGCGGCGAGTGCCAGCATGCCGGGCAGGTCGTGGTATTTGGCTCCGCCGGGCAGGAAGTTGGCGTCGAAGACGTCGGTTAATTCGGCGAAGCGGAATCCGCGCGTGTCGATGGCGGCGTGATCGATGTGGTCTCGTGCAAATGCACACGCTGCAGCGACCCACGGTCCGGCGCCGTCGCAGCCGACGATATCGACCTTTGCCGAACTTGTTTGGCGGCTTTTGGCAAATGCAATGACAGCCAGAACGTCGTGCACGCGCTGAGCGAACAGCGTGCGGTTGTAACAGTAAGTCCAACCGGCATGCGACGGCTCGCCGTCGATCCACCGGTTGCGCGTCACCGCTTGCCCGTCGGTCAGAAACTCTCCTTGATAAAGCAAATCGACACCAACGACGGTGATTCCGGCTTCAAGCAACGACCGAATCGGCGGATTCAGCGTGCCGCGGCTTTCGTAGATTCCCGCCTTGCCCAATGGATCGATCCAAATCACGGTGCGGCCGATGTCCTGTTTCGGGGTGAGCACAATCGTAGGCAGTTCGGCCTGATGATTTCCAGGTGAGTGATATTTCAGCAGGCCGGCGGTCTCCGCGTACGCAGCGTTCTCGGTGGTCTTTACAGGCTTAAAGGCAACCGTTTCGAAGGATGGTTGACCGATTAGGACGTCCAACGCGCCGCCGACAACTTCGCGGTATCGCACGAGTGACGTTTGATCCTTCGGCGTGAGTGCCGCCATGTGTCGCCGGGAATCGGCCGTCAGCCAGTCGAGCAGCCGCCGCTCAAACTGCGGGTCTGCTGGCGGCCGCGGATGTTGATCGTTCCAAACCGTCAATTGCTCGCCCGTCAGTAACTGGTAGTCACGCTCCAGAATCGGCTCTTCCTGGCCGAGCTGCAGATGCTTGTTCAGAAAATGGTACATCGCCGCGCGGCTGACGTAGTTGTAGTTGTGCGGAAAATGCAGCAGTGCGGCATGCGAGACATTGTCGGCGGCGTCAAGCATCTTGTAATGTTGTCGCAGTTCGGGAAATCCACGCTTGGGCATCGTGCGCGTGGCGTCGTCGGCCGAGACGAGCAGCAGCGGCTTGGGCGCGTGTAGGGCCGTGAACTCCAGATTGTAAGTGCCGATCCGCAGCGCTGAGATGTTTTCACATGTGCAGCCGCCTTGTCGCGTGGTCGAAACGATCACGACGGGCACGGATACGAGCGGCCGATCGTCGACGGCACAGAGCATAAACGTCTGCGTCCCGCCGCCGCTGCCGCCGGTCACGGCGATGCGGGACGGGGCGACGTCTGGCAGGCTGCACAGAAAGTCGAGTGCCCGGATCGAGTTGTAGGTGTGCTGCCCCATCATGTTGTGCAACTGTAATTCGGCCGCCGCACTGTAAAAGCCACGCTCCGGCGGCGAGGCGAATTTTGCGCGGTCGCGCGAGAATCGATGCGCCACGTCACCGGGAATCTGCACGCTGTCGGCGTAGCCGATCATATCGTAGTGAAAGGCGACGCAGCCCATCCGCGCAAGCTGCACGCAGCGCGATTGCATAAAACTGCGGCCACCCTCTTCAAATCGCTCGGCTCCCTCGACAATCTGCCGTCGCACAGCGTCTCGTCCGGCGTCCTGAAAACGGCCGCCTGGAAAATGCCCGTGCGGACTGAGCACCGCGGGACGCCGGCCACTCGCGCCTTTTGGACGATACAGATTCCCCGTAACGTAAAAGCCGGGGAGACTCTCGAAGTAAACTCGCTCGACGCTGTAGTCATCCAGTTCCAGCTTGCCGTGAATCACCGCGTTGAGCGGGGTCTTTGTCGGCATCGGCCACAGACCGAGCGAAACCAACACCGTCCGACGCACGTGTTCTGCCCGCTGGCGCCACTCGTCCGCCGTCGCAGGCGGATCAAAGGAAAAATCGCCGCTCTCACCGCGCAGCGGCCCCAACCGCGTATCCGCCGGCAATTGGCCCGCTGGCAAGACTCGCGGTGCGCCCGAATCCGATGATGGCTTGAGTTCCTCCGCAGCCGCGCGCGACGTGACCCCAGATATTGTGACGAGCAGCACGACGAAAGCGACCTGACACGGCTTCATGCGCGTTGCTCCGTGCTCGCAGCCAACCGCTGCAGTTCCGCGATCACTTCGTCGACCGGCATCACGTCGCCCAAATCGATGTCAATGTCCAACAGGTTGACTTCATGCATCACTTCACAGCGTTCGCCCACCGCCTCACGCGGCACGATCACGCGGAAGCTGTCGGTGGCATCGCGGCAGGTGGCGTATACGCAGTGGCTGGTGCTACAGCCGGTGACAATCAGCGTATCGACGCCCAGCGACGCCAGCATCTCGTGCAAGTTTGTGCCTTTGAAGCACGAGGCGTAACGCTTGCGAATGAGCTTCTCCGTCGGCTGGCGGCCCAGTCGCTCGTCCAATTCAAACGCCGCCTCGCCGCCTGGCTTCACGTCTAACTTCAGCTTCTTGTTTTGTGGGCTCGGCGGATCGGCGGGATCGTAGGCGTAACTGGTGAAGAAGATCGGAATGCCCACCCGCCGCGCGGCCTCCAGCACACGGCAAGATTCGGCGACGACAGAATCCAGATTGCAACCGATGCGGCTGACTGGCTTGGTCCAGTGATAAGCCAAATCAATCACGATCAGCGCCGGCCGCGGTCCAAAGCCCACGCGATCTCCCCAACCGCGCTGCAAATACTTCTGCCGCAAATCTTCCAAGTGCCTATGCAGCGGCTCGCGCAACTCATCGGGCAATCGCAAATCGCTGGAACCAAACGACACGGGCGTTGACGCGGTTTCCACGGACATGCTTTTTCCATCTCCCAAAGTCGAAGAGGCAACTTGAAAGCGCGTGCATTGAAAACGATTGTATTTAACACGGCACTTTTGCATTTGCAACAACTAGCACGTAGAATGGCGACCACATGAACAGCATCATCCGAAGCGTGAAAAACATGGCGAACTTTGATCGACAGGCGTCCGACCAGTGTTCTCATCGGCTCGCGAACATCCTTGTTTTGGTCGTCTATTTAATGGGCGGTTCCGTACTTGCGCAACCGTTGCGGCCTGATGAGCTGGCGAATACCTCAAGTCCCTCTCATCCCCCGATGCGCCCTTTGCCACGGGCGACAAAGCGGCCGATGAACGACGGGCCGGCGTTGTTTGTGGATGCGGAGCGCGGAGATGATGCGGGCGATGGGAGTCAGCGGGCGCCGTGGAAGACGTTGACTCATGCGCTGCGCCAGCTCAAGCCGGGCGACACGCTTTATCTGCGCGGCGGTACGTACTATGAAAAGGTATTCTTGAGCCGTTCGGGCACCGAGGACGCGCCGATCACGATCCGCTCGTATCCTGGCGAGTTGGCTGTGATTGACGGCGGGTTGCGCGAGTTTTACGAATCGCCGGAGACTTCGTGGGAACCGTTGCCCAATGGCGCGGAGGGGGAGTTTGTCTCGACCCGCTCGTATCGCGACGCCGATGATCGCCGAGTGCCGCATCAGTTCCTGCCAGCGGCATGGGAGCCGATGTGGGGCATTGAAGAGGAACGGCCGATCGCGCTGGGGCACTTCACCGATTCGATGGTGCCGCTGCACGGTTATCGCATCGCGGCCGATTTGCGTGCGACGAACGAACGCTGGATTGGTAATAAAAATGAAATGCGCGACACGGGCATTTACTGTGGGCCCGGCTTGTGGTTCAACCGCGACACCGGGCGCATTCACATCCGGCTGGCTCATCATCGGCTGGAGGGTTTGGGCGATGATGCTTACCGAGGCGAGAGCGATCCGCGCAAGTTGCGGCTGACGATCGCGGTTGGATTCGGTGACGATGTGCTGCGCGCCAGCGGCGTGCGGCATGTTCGCATTCAAGACCTGGTATTTCGCGGCGCGACCGGCAGCCCGATGATTCACGTTTACGGCTCGCAGAACATCGAGTTGGATCACGTCACCGTGTTCGGCGGTTTCCCGGGGCTAATGGTCAACGCATCGCAAGACATCCGCGTCACGCACTCGGCGTTTCGTGGGCTCGCGGCGCCGTGGTCGTCGCGGGCCTCCATGAAGTATCGCGGCACGGCGTCGTATCAGATCGTGCTGCAAAACAGTCAACCGCGCAGCGAGAACATCGAACTGGCTTGGTGCGAGTTTACCGACGACCACGACTTCGCGTTTCTGCGCTATGTGAAAAACTTGCAGTTCCACCACAACTTCGTCGACAACTTCAACGACGACGGCCTGGAGTGCGGCCCGAAGATGCGCGACCACACGCTGTTCATCTACCAGAACCGCATCGGCCGCTGCCTGATTCCGATCACGCAACACGAGATCGAGAAGGACGAGTCGCCGCTGGACCACGACCCGGGCTCAGGCGTCTACCTGTTCCGCAACATCTTCGACATGCGCGGCGGGACGTACAAAGGCCCGCCTTCCGAACCAGATCCAAGCGGCGCGTTCCTGCACGGCGAAGGCCATCTCGTCGGCGATCACGGCGGCCCGATCTGGCCGGTGATGTACTTTTATCACAACACGGTGCTGCGCGAAACGCCCGTGTTTCGCGATTACTTTCTAATGGGCATGGGAGCCCAGGGACTGCGAAACACCGAGCGCGACGTATTCAACAACATCTTTGTTCAGATGGACCGCGTCCCCGGCACGGGCTTCGCCGGAATCAAAGAGGCCGGCAACGTGCGCGAAGGAGGCAATCTGATTTGGGGCGTCGCTCAAGGCCCGACGCTGGCCGCCGACCATTTCGCCAAATTCCGCGCCTCGCCGCTATTCGAGGCCAGCCGCCAACGCTACGAACCCGGCTGGACCACCCACGATCACGTAGCCGACCCGAAATTCGTCCGCCTGCCCGCCGACTGGACGACCGCCGCCGATCTTCGCTTGCAAGCCAACAGTCCCGCCGTGAACTCGGGACTTCCCTTGCCGGCCGATTGGCCCGATCCGCTGCGCGAAGTTGACAAAGACCTGCCCGACATCGGGGCAATACCGCTCGGCACCGAGCCGTCGAACATCGGGGTCGATGGACGGCGGTCTCTATTGGGCAAACGTACGACCGACGACTGACACGGCAGGGTAGCATGGCCGAGGGCTTTCGAACATACACACCACTTTGGAGTAACGCCCATGAGGATTCTCGCGCTAACGTCTGCCTTCGTCTGTTTGATTGGCTGTGATGGAGCAACTCAACAACCACGGGCGGACAATCCTCTGCCGCAGAATCTGGCCGCGAGCGAGCCGGCCGGCTCGGGAATCGGAAATCAATCGGCGGCCGCGCTCGGGCGGATTGAATCGACGGTCGTGAAGGACTGGGTTCAGTTCCGCGGCAGCGAGGGGCTGGGAACGAGCGGCGAAACTGGGTTGCCGGTTACTTGGGGGCCCGATGAAAATATCATTTGGAAAACCGAACTGCCGGGGGCCGG
>JBGTKH010000641.1:0-4550 GCA_041744735.1 Pirellulaceae bacterium
AAGCCCTCCGGTTTGCGGCACCGGAGGGCTTGCGCCCTGCCGCTAATTCGACAAGTTATTTTTTCGCGGATCCTTAGGTGCATCGACGGGCTCGGCGGCCCGTCGTACAGCCCCGATCCAGCCCACGTTGCGTTCCTAGTCCTGCGACTGCTAAGTTATGAAGTGCCCCGCATGCTACTCGCCTGCCGCATTCTTCGAGTAATTCGAGCTCCCTATGCCCGCAACGTTGCAAGCCGAAGTCATCCATCTGCACGCCGACGACAATATCTGTGTTGCTGCCCGCAATCTCAGTGCCGGCGCGCAACTAGAAGTCGACGGCCGAACGTTTACGCTGTCGAGCCTCGTGCGGATCGGACACAAGATCGCGGTTGAGCCGATCGGCCGGAATCAGCCGGTCCGCAAGTACGGGCAGATCATCGGTTTCACGACAGAGCCGGTCGAGCCGGGCGACCACGTGCACTCGCACAATTTGGCCAACGGCGAATTTGTGCGCGATTACGCCTCGGCCACGCAAACACCGCCGCCGCCTTCGCCGATCACGGATCGCACGTTCATGGGCTATCGCCGGCCCAACGGCAAAGCGGGGACGCGGAACTACGTGGGGATCATCTCCACGGTGAATTGTTCGGCGTCGGTCAGCAAGTATGTGGCTCAGCGTTTCGATCATTCGCTGCTAAAGGATTTCCCGAACATCGACGGCGTGGTCGCGTTCACTCACGACAGCGGCTGCGGCATGCAGTACGGCGGTCTGAAGCACGAGATGCTCAATCGTGTGATGGGCGGCATCGCGCGGCATCCGAACATCGGCGCGTATCTGCTGATTGGATTGGGCTGCGAGCAAGGGGCGATGGGCTATCTGCTGGAAAGCCAGCGGCTGGTCCAGATCAGCGGCATCCCCGGCCAGCGCAACGGGCCGCCCGTGTTCTCGATGCAGGATCAAGGAGGCACAGTCAAGACGGTGGAAGCCGCAGTTCGCAAGTTGGCCGAACTGTTGCCCGTGGCGAACGACGTGCGGCGCGTAACAATCCCGGCCAGTGAAATCATTCTCGCGACCGAGTGCGGCGGGTCTGACGGCAACTCGGGTGTGACCTGTAATCCGGCTGTCGGCGTAGCCAGCGACATGGTTGTGGCGTGCGGCGGCACGACGATCCTGGCCGAGACCACCGAGATCTACGGCGCCGAACATCTGCTCACGCGCCGCGCCGTCTCGAAACAAGTCGCGGACAAACTGCTCGAGCGCATCAAATGGTGGCTGTGGCATGCGGGCGTCTATGGTGCGGAACTGGACAACAACCCGTCAGTGGGCAACAAGGAGGGCGGACTGACCACGATCGCCGAGAAGTCGCTCGGCGCGGTGGCCAAAGGGGGCTCGACGGCGCTCGTCGACGTCTATCAATACGCCGAGCCGGTGACGGCCAAAGGCTTCGTGGTCATGGACACACCGGGCTTCGACCCGCCCAGCGTCACCGGTATGGTGGCCGGCGGCGCGAATGTGGTCGTGTTCACCACCGGCCGCGGAAGCTGCTACGGCTGCAAGCCCGTCCCGTCGATCAAAATCGCCTCGAACACGCCGATGTTCGAGCGGATGATCGACGACATGGACATCAACGCCGGCGAAATCCTGAACGGTGCGACCGTCGACGAAATCGGCCGCGAGATCTTCGAAGAGATTCTCTCCGTTGCTAGCGGAAAGAAAACGAAGAGCGAAGTGCACGGCATCGGCGACGAAGAATTCGTCCCCTGGGTTGTTGGCCCGACGCTGTAAAAAAGGCCCTCGACCGCTACTCCGCGATACGGCGCGAAAGACGATCTGCACAAAGAGGCATCTCATTGCGAAGCTGGGTTAGCCAGCGAATCTTTGTCGGCCTTGGCAATCGTAGTGATGGTATCGGTCACATTCGTCGAATCTTCTTTTATGGGTTAAATCGGTGGTAGGGCCATTCTTGTTGCGCGGAGCCAATGAGCATGAAGCGGCGAAACGGCAAACAGCATGCGATGCTATTCATTTTTACCGTGCTGTTGATGGCAGCCAACAGCGCCGGCAAGACGGCGGCACAGTCATGTCCCGACGCGGTGCCGATTCATGCCGCTCCGCCCCGAGCCATGGATTATGCGCCGTTTTGGAATCTGTACTGGCACGATCCTCAGGATCCTTGGCTTTCCGCCTTCGGCAAGTTCGCATGCCAGCCGGCTGCGGAGACGCCGGTGTGGTACTCCTCGGTCGAGCTGCTGCCGTTGATGAGGGATCAAGAGGATGATCTAGACTTCCAGTCGCTCGGGCCGCAGAATCCGATTCTGGGAACCAACGATCTCAAGACGGAATTCGATGCCGGTGCGCGCATCATGGTCGGTTGCACGCTCACCGATTGGTATCGGCTCGAAGGCGTATATATCGGTGATTACGGGTGGCAGGCTTCCGAATCGATCAGGAACACGGATGCGAACAGCCAAGGCGGTACGGGCAACTTGTTCTCGCCGTTTTCCAATTTCGGCGCTTCGCCTGGCACGCCGGGTCAGGATTTCAATAATTTTGCTTCGATCAGTTTGGCATCCCGGATGAAGAATGGTGAGATCAATTTGCGCCGCCGCCTCGCCTTGCCGCCGGAGCATTTCGCGCGCACTGAACTTTCGGTGTTGCTTGGTGCGCGGTTCATCAGTCTCGAGGAACAATTTGGCTACCGCACTGAATCAAGTATTCCCGCGCCGATGGGTGCCATTAACGATGTCCGCGTGGCCGCGAAAAACAATCTCACGGGCATTCAGGCAGGATTCTTGACTCAGTTTCTAGTTGCTCCACGAGCCTGGATCGATTTCGAATTGAAAGGTGCCATTTTCCAAAACGTGGCTCGCCAAACGACCTTGTACACGAACGTCGACAACAACGGCACCACGTCTACGTTCGCCGGTTTTGACCAGCAGGACCGCACGGCATTTCTGGGGGATTTTTCGCTCATGTACAACTGGCAGTTCGCTCCCTCTTGGACATTTCGCGCCGGATACAACGCGATCACCATTGCCGGCGTCGCGCTGGGATCCGAGAATTTCCAACGCGACGCAGGTCTGCTCAGATTCGGGCCGGCCGGCATCGATCATAGCGGCCGGATCGTTTATCACGGGCCGAGTGTCGGCCTCGTGTGGGCGCGATAGAAACACGGATCGCCGTTGTTAGAGGGCCTTCAAATCCGTAGCTGAGGTCGCAAGACTGCAGAACTCGGCTGAATTCAGCCGAGTCCAGCTACTCATGACCGCTTTGACAGAACGGTCGGCCAATGGTAGGAATGCTACCTACTTGGACAGCGCACCTTGGTCCACTGGATAACGCAAATCGCCCGAATTCTCACGAATCCGGCTACGGAGTCCCAAGGTGCGCTGTCCAACTACGTCATTGCCCCGTCCTATCACGAAGCGGTTTGACCGCAGGCAACCGTCATGGCTCACTCCATCGTCATCTTCGGTGCTTCCGGCGATTTGACTAGCCGGAAGCTAATTCCGGCGCTTTATCTACTCTCGCGAAAAGGGCGACTGCCGGCGGAGACGAAGGTGGTCGGCGTCTCGCGCAGCCCGTTTAGCCACGATGCTTGGCGCGATCAATTGCGCGAGACAACGTCGCAATTTACCGGCGGCGATTTCAACGCCGACGCCTGGTCGCGGTTCGCCGCCAACGTGTTCTATCAGAGCGGCGATATCGGCAGCGCCGAGGACTTCGCGGCGCTGAAGAAGCTGTTAGAAGAGATCGAATGCGACGGCGGTTGCACGCGCGTGTATTATCTGTCGACCGCGCCCGGACTGTATGCACAGGCCGTCGCGCAGCTCGGCGCGGCCGGTTTGGCGGACGAGACGTCGGCGCCGCGCCGCGTGGTGATTGAAAAACCGATCGGCACCGATCTGGCGTCGGCCCGCTCGCTGAACAAGGCCGTGCACGAGGTGTTCGCCGAACGCCAGGTGTACCGCATCGATCATTATCTGGGCAAAGAGACCGTGCAGAACATGATGGTGCTGCGGTTCGCCAACAGCATCTTCGAGCCGATTTGGAACCGCAACTACATCGACCACGTGCAGATCACCGTGGCCGAAGAGGTCGCGGTGGGCCGCCGCGGCGGATATTACGATTCGGCCGGCGTGCTGCGCGACATGTTCCAGAACCATCTGTTACAGCTTCTAATGATCACGGCGATGGAAGCGCCGGTCCGCTACGAGGCCGACGCAGTCCGCAACGAAAAAGTAAAAGTGCTCCAGGCCATTCGCCCCATGAGCCCTGAAGACGTCCATCGCGACACGCTCCGCGGCCAATACCGCAACTACCTCTCCGCCGAAGGCGTGAAGCCCGGCAGCCGCAATGCAACGTTCGCCGCGATCAAGCTATCGATCGATAACTGGCGCTGGCAGGGCGTTCCGTTTTACCTGCGCAGCGGCAAGGCGATGTCCTGCCGCACCACGCAGATCGTCGTCCAGTTTCGCGAACCGCCCCACATGCTCTTCCCAGATGGTCCCAAGAGCGCCATCGATTCCAACCGCCTGGTGATCCAAGTGCAACCCGCCGAAGGCATGCA
>JBGTKH010000642.1:0-5759 GCA_041744735.1 Pirellulaceae bacterium
CCGATCGCCAAGCCGGTCGAAGAGGACGACGTGCGGATTTGTTACGTCGATACTCACGTCGTCGTGGTGGAAAAGCCGGCCGGCATCACCACGCTGCGGCATTCCGAAGAACGCCACTGGCCGCAGCGCCGCAAGCAACAACAGCCGACGCTGGACGAGGTGCTTGTGCGGCTGTTGGCCAAGAAGCAAGGCCGGCATTCGGGCAAGCAGACTCGGCCGCCGCGCCTGCGTGCCGTGCATCGCCTGGACCGCGACACCAGCGGCCTAATGGTCTTCGCCCGCACGGTGCCGGCCGAGCGGATACTGGTCCAACAGTTCCGTCAACATACCGTGCATCGCAAGTACATCGCCGTCGTACACGGCGAGGTGAAGGCCCAGACGATCAGCAGCGATCTTGTTCGCGACCGCGGCGACGGCCGGCGCGGCAGCACCACGCTCAAGGACGTCGGCCAGCACGCCGTCACACACGTGCGGCCCATCGAGTCGTTGCCCGGTTACACGGTCATCGAGTGCCAATTGGAAACCGGCCGCACACATCAAATCCGCATCCACTTGGCCGAAGCCGGCCACGTGCTCTGCGGCGAGAAGGTGTACCACCAGCCGCTGTTCGGCAAACCCATCCCCGACCGCAGCGGCGCCCCCCGCCAAGCCCTACACGCCGCCGAACTCGGATTCGACCACCCCATCACCGGAGAAAAGCTGCACTTCAAAATGCCAATGCCCGCAGACCTCACCGAATTCCTGAAGCGGCTGCGCAAACAGACCGAGTCACCACACGCGGCACGTGACCGACAGCGACAGTGACAGTGACAGCGACATCGGGCTTGCTGATGGGACGGCTACGGGTGACAATTGACGCAGGTCGTCTACGTTCGTCATTAAACCGCTGGCAATTCAATTTGGATTTCGAGATATGAACACACACAGTATCGCCTCGGCCAACTTGCAACTTCAATTGCCTGAGTTCCTTGAACGGCGTGGCGATGACGAGATTTGTCTGCGCGGACATCGGATCACGTTAGAGAATCTCTGTTACTACTATCGTGAAGGCTTCTCCGCAGAAATGCTGTGTGAGCAATTCCCATCGCTTTCACTACTGTTGGTACACAAAGTCATTGTGTTTTACTTGGAAAACCGCGAGGCCGTTGACGAGTACCTCTCCAGGTGCCAAGCGGCTCGGGACGGGAACTTCGAGCAGTGGCAATCGGCAAAGCGAGCAACACCAAGCGCCTCGGAACTCCGGCAACGCCTGCAGGCCCGGCAGAAAGTTGCCAAAGGTAATCCGACATGAGCCCGCGATTCTTGCTCGACGAGAATTTGCGAGGCCCGCTGTGGGATGCCATCGAGCGACACAAGCTGCAAGTTAGCGAGCCGATTGATGTTCTGCGGGTTGGCGATGAAACAGCACCGACGTTGGGAATCCTCGATCCAGACTTGTTGATTTGGTGCGAAGGCGCGGGGCGAATCTTGGTCAGTGTGGACAAGCGCACGCTGCCAGGACACTTCGCGGAGCATTTGGCTGTCGGACGCCACTCGCCGGGCGTGTTTCTGATTCGACCAGGGCAATCAATTCGAGCCGTGGTCGAATTCCTTTCTCTCGTCAGCGATGCGAGCGACGCCGACGAGTGGCGAGACGCGATCACGTACATTCCCTGAAGATTCCGCGCCAGTTCGTTTTGACGTGCGATCCGGCACGCAAGTCGCCAACCCGCCCACATCATGCTGGCCACTCCGCAAGGCCCGGCCAATTTCGAAGTGACGCTGGACGACGTACGCTTGCTGACTGATAACGGCAGCGGCATCGTCACACACACGAACCACTGCCTGCATCCGGACTTGTTACCGATCAACAACCAGTTCCCCGAACTGATCGAGTCGCACCCGCGCAAAGCCCGCATCGACGCTTTGCTGACGAACCAGAACGGCCCGCTCACGATCGACCAACTCAAAACGGCCCTCCGCGACCACGACAACCACCCCAAGTCGATCTGCCGCCACGCGAACGATCACCCGCAGCACGGCTTCTGGGAAACGGTCTTCTCCGTCATCCTCGACCCGTCCGCCGGCCAAATGCACGTCACTCGTGGCACACCGTGCGTACAGCCGTATGAGACGTACTCGCTCAACTGAACGTCAGCTAAAAATTAGCACGCCGCCGAACTCGGCTTCGACCACCCCATCACCGGCGAAAAGCTGCACTTCAAAATGCCCCTGCCCGCCGACCTCGCCGAATTCTTGAATCGATTAAAATAGCAAACCATCGCCTGACTGATCTGTCTCCCAACTCCACGGAAAAAGATGATTCGACTGGCGTCGGCGTGGGTATTTGATACGAGCGTAGGTACACCCGAGTATCGAAATAATTGTGACACGCCGCCTTCGGCGATGTATCGTAACGCAGTAAAGGACATCAGGGATAGGTTCTCGCCACGCGGAAACCGGCGTAGCCGTAACGGTAATGAGGAGGGACGTCGTCGAGGGAGGCGGAGCGACCAATCCTCGCTCCATAGTTGAACGAGCCGCCACGCAACACTCGGCGGGATTCCGTTCCGACGGTCAAATCCTCGGCGTCAGTAACCGTAGTGTGCGCGCTGCGATAAACATCTTGGCACCACTCCCAAACGTTTCCGTGCATGTCGAAAAGCCCAAAGTCGTTGGGCTTCAGTTGTCCGACGACTGACAGTTGTTCTCCGGCTGGCAATTGTTCTCGGACGACGGGCATTTTTCCGAGTTTTCTCTGCCCGTACCGCGCATACTTGTCGAGCAGTTCCTCCGCATCGCCGTGAGACCACCGCGTTCCGGTCAAGGCGCGGCATGCATACTCCCATTCCGCTTCCGTCGGCAACCGATAGCCATTGCACTTAATTGCATCGCGAATGGTCATTCCTTCGGCAAACTTGCCGTCTGCGTTAGGCTTGTAACACCTGGGATCCTTGTCGTCGAACTGCATCTGCTCTTCCGTCAATACTAGTTCCTTCTCCGTCAACCAGTTGCAGTAGGCGGCCGCTTCGTACCACGTAAAGTCGACAACCGGCTCGCTCGCGTTCGCATTCGCATTCGCCTTCACGATGCCAGCGGCGTCTTCCGCAGTAATATCCAGGAGTGCGAGATACGTCGTGTCTTGCAGGAATTGTCGGAATTCACCTTTCGTAACTTCCTTGTCGGCAATCGCAAAGCCCCAGTCGATGTTCATGGAGTGTATCTGCTCGTTGTCTTCGTGGTACATTTCCGTTTTCGGCCAACCGATTTCGATCTTTCCGGGGGCCGGGATGATCACCATGGTTTGCTTGGCACTGTTCACATACCAGCGGTGTGCTTCGGTCTGAGGTCTCGGGGTCGTAGACAACTGATCCATTGTCGTCCGCATTTTCTCCGCGACGCCGGTAAGGCGCGTGTCACGCCACCACTGGTTCAATGTCCATTCCGCCGTACTGTGGATCGCCGGATCGGGATCGTTCTTAAAACGCTCGAGCAAATGGTTCGTACACATGGTAAACTCGCCGGTACCGATTGGGAACGGCGAATACTCGCCCAGCGCGAGGACCAGTGCCTGCTGGACCGAGACCGGCTGAGTTCCATCCATGATCTTCGGATAGAATCGTTCCGGCTCGACGCCCAATATTTGGAATCGATGGATCAGAAAGGTCCGTAGCGTGGGGTTCTCGCTCGCTACCAGCAGCGGCCACAGTTTGTCGGCCTCGCCAATGAACAGGAATATCGTGGCAGCATTCGCTTGGCGATGAAGTAGTCGATCGTGGTCAGGTATGTTCTCCTTCGTGAGCGGATCGGGCGGTCGTTCCGCGAGCACTCGTTGCAGCGTGTCGATCACTCTTGCTCGCGCCAGGTTTTCATCCGTCAAAAATGTCCGTTCGGCAATTCCCAGCGGTGCCGTCGGTAAACTGGAAACGAGCGGGCGAAACGTCTGTGGATTGTCGGCGTGATCGATCAAGAGATCGGCGATTTTTGTCGGCTTGAACGCCAAGTATTCGCCTAGCGCCAGAGCGGCATTGGGACGTATGCTGACCCGGTCCGGTTCCTGACTCCCATAAATCTCCTCCAGACGCGGCACGAGTCGCTCTCCCACCGGTTTCAAAGCAGCGATCCACTTGCCAAGCATAATCGAATCTTGCCGCACGAGTTGCTCGGCAACGTCCGACCCGATCTCATTCCACTGCTCGTTTTCGGGATCGAACTTGGCCAATGCCGCAATTCGCCGCAGCCACGTTGCGGGCTCTTGCTCTTGGAGGTTGCTCCAGAGTTCGGTCATTTCCAGCCGATCGGGATACTGGGCAAGCTGATCGCGGAGCATGAGGAATTCATCCAGTTTCAAATCCGGCTGCAGCATCTGCTGCGTCAAGCCGGGTATCTGTTCCTGGTCACCGGCCACCGTGAGTAAACCAAGTTGGACCCTCCCCATTCCAATCGCCGAACGGGCTTTCGTGTCGAGTGAATTGCGCAACAATGGGACAACCTGCGCGTCCTTCGCACTCAGTTGCTTGAGGGTCGCCAATATCAATGGCACGGCGTTAGGTTCCGCAGACTGCAAGTTATCAATTTGCGCGGATATTGCATCGTTACGGGCTTGGATAGCCGAGCTGCGGGAAATCAACGCAAAGATCAGCATCACGATCGCGGCGACCGCCGTAGCGGCGGCAAGCCCAACGGAAATACGCAGAATCAATTGCTGGCGCTGCTCCCTGGCGACGCGGGCTTTTTCCGCTTGGTTCGAGGCAATGTAAAAGTCCATCTGCAAGGGATTCATTTCATTGCCGACGCGAGTGTGATACTCACGCAGCAGGTCAAGCGTCGGTGGCCGCCACAGGTCGCCAACGGCCCGACCTTGCTGATCCCAAGTCCGCGCCGCTTCGTCCAGGCGACGGCTGAAGCGGATGTCCTCGCGGTTTTCGTCCAGCCACTGGTTCAACTGGTCCCAGCGGTCGAACAATGCTTCGTGGGTCACCTCCGCGGTGTCGGCATGGCCGCGTTCGTCGGACGACAGCGTAATCAACCGTGCATCCCGGCCGGCAAAACGGCGGATCACACGGTCCAGATCGCCGGCATCCTCGCCCACCGTTATCAAGTTCTCGACCACGGCCCGGCGGCGCGTGTCCCGGGTACCTTCGCCGAGCTGTACGAGGCCGAGGAAAATGCGTTTCGCAATCTTCTGGTCACGGCTGAGACTGCCTTTGTCAGCTTTTGATTCATCGTCGCCGAGGCTGTCAAAAATGCGTTGCGCTTCGCCCGCCAAGGCACCGCCGACGCCACCGATCTCGCGATAGGTGTCCGCGGCTTTTTTACCTTGGGCAAAACCGTCCCAAATCCTAGTCAGCGCAAACTGCATCAGCGGCAACGTTCCCTCGCGCCCTTTGGTGTCTTGGATCAATAGATCGACCACGGCCTCGTCCAGCGGATGGCCAGCCATCTCGGCCGGCTTGGCGATCGCGGCCCGCAATTCATCTTCGTTCATCGCGGGGATCATTACGGTCTGCTGTTCGCTGCAGATCAATGCGTTCAGCGCTTCGTGCCGTTGCGTTTCGCCAAGAAAGTCCGTGCGCAGCGTGATGACGATGCTGGCCCGGCCGCCGGGATCGCGCGCTGCGCAAAGCAGATTCTCGATGAACTTGGTCCGCTCGGCTTGGTCCGGACACAGCGAATAGATTTCCTCGAATTGATCGACCAGCACGATCAGCGGCGAATTGGCGATCTCGGGCAAAGCGTCGGCGATGCGGCGCAGGCCGTCATAGCGGCCATCGTCCGGG
>JBGTKH010000643.1:0-8346 GCA_041744735.1 Pirellulaceae bacterium
CGACTGTCGTGTTGTGCGCCGGCGCGTGTGGGCTGGGGATGCTCAGTACGATGTTCCGTCCCGACCCAACGGTAGTGCAGCCAACCGTGCCCACCGACCCGGCACAACCGCCGATTGCGGTCAACCCGTCGATTCCTTCAAGGTCTTCTGCGCCGCCGGGGTCATTCGCGAATCCCTACAATGTTACGCACGCGTTGGCCGACCTGCGTTCCGGCGAATCCGCGGGCCGCACCAGTGCGCTACTATTCTTGCAGGACGCGGATGTCGATCCGGCGCAACAAGCCGCCGTTGCCCGCGCGCTCGAAGCGCAGCTTGCGAATCCGAGAGCCCATTACCTGGCTGCCAGAGCACTCGGCAGGTGGGGCGACAAGGACAGCGTGGACGCGTTGATCCGCGTCATGGAAACAACTGACTCCAACCCGTTACCCAACGCAATGGTCCGCAGCGAATCGCGTCTCGCGTTGGGCAAGCTCGGCGACTTGCGAGCAACCGCGACGGTCGCCAAATGTCTGGCAAATGGGTCTGATGTATCTGGCGCTCGCATCGCCCTGGAAGCCCTCGGGTCTGAAACCGCCCCGGCCGTTGTACCTCACCTGAACCATCCAGACTGGTCGGTGCGCCTAGCTTCCCGACAGTTACTACAAAAGTTTGGTGTTACCGGCGACGTTCTGATCGAGCAATCGCTGCGTGATCTCTCGTCCAATGAGCTGGAACAGCGAAAGGCTGCTGCTGATTGGTTCAAAACTGTTCCGGTCAACGAAGCGTATCGCGTCCGTGTCGCACGAGCTTTGGAACCGTTGCTTTCCGAAGCTGACTCGATAACCAGGGTCGCAGGCGTCGAGGCACTGAAAATCTGGGTGACTACCGATAACACGCCGAAGCTGGTCGAAATGTTGAAATCGACGGACTTCGTGGTCAGGGACGGCGCCATGACCATGCTGCTGCAGTTAAATGACCCGGCGTCTTACGCAGGCATCGCCGGCCAGCTCGAAAGTGACCCCGGGCAGAGACACGCCGCGAGTCACGCCTTAAAAAAATAGGCCCGGCAGCCGAGACCGCAGTGATTCCCTATCTGCGCAGTGCGAACCCCGAAGTACAAGCGGAAACCTGCCGAATTCTAGAAGTCATCGGCACGCAACAGTCGTTGGCCGAGTTGATGCCGCTGGCCGGCAGTCCCAATCCGGCCACGTAACTCTGGGCCGGGAGCGCCTTCAGCGCCATTAGTTCTCGGTCGGGCACGAGCGTCCAGCCGCCAGCCGTCGGCCAGCCGTCCGCTGCCCCCGCGCAAGCGGTGATGCGCACCTGGACGGACAGCACCGGCCAATTCAAGGTGGACGCCGAGTTCGTCGACTTCAAGGACGGCCAAGCCAACCTGCGCAAAGCCGACGGGACGATGATTTCGATGCCCATGCTACGGCTCAGCACGGCGGATCAAGAATTCATCCGCGAGGAACTGCGCCGCCGGAAATGAGACGCTGCCCGCGGCTTGCAGCGACGATTCGAGTGATTGTTACGCGTGATCTGAGAACGTAAGGCTTACTCGAAAGGGAGATTGAAATGTTAAGGTCATCACTATGTCTCATCGTCGTGTTGAGTTTTTGGAACGCGGCCGGCGCACAGGACGAAAGCGAAATCGTCACTGCATTGCTCAAGTCGTGCCAAGACGAGGAAGCGTCTGTCAGGTTTAATGCCCTTGCCGTGTTGGCGAGTATCGCGCCGCAGTCAAACGATGTGATTGATGCTTGTTTACGCGGCCTCCAGGACGAGAATGACACCGTACGTTCGGCGGCCCTTCGGTCGCTCGTGAGAACGAATGCCGATACAGAGGTCAAGGTTCGTGCGCTGGTTGGTGCGATCAACGAAACCGGGTTTAAAGCCGCGTTTGTGCAAGGTGAATTGGCGAGAATTGGCGAACCCGCGGTACCCCAGTTGGTCGAAGCGATGAAAGTCAAGGAGACCAGACTATCGGCACTCTCCACCTTGTATCATTTCGGCAATAAGGCACGGGCCGCCATTCCCGCGGTGTTGGAAGCTCTGGAGGATGAAGATCCTAAGGTGCGGCGCCAAGCCGTATACTGTCT
Organism: Pirellulaceae bacterium; assembly: GCA_041744735.1. GTDB lineage: Bacteria > Planctomycetota > Planctomycetia > Pirellulales > Pirellulaceae > JBGTKH01. Next base: position 2,082 of record JBGTKH010000643.1, read on the forward strand.
CGGACAAATCGCCGGCAAATCTACGCCAGAAACTTCCGCACCACGTTCGCCGTGATTCGCGACACGGCTTCATCGACCAGCAGCGAACTGGGCCAGCAGATGGAGCCGACGGAGAAGACTGCGGCACCGTGCGGCGGGTGGTGGATCACCATTTCGCCGCCGCCGTTGTCGGGGTTCAGGCCCTTGGCCAGCAGGTGCGTGTTGGCCGGCGAACTGGGCGACATTTTGTCGGTCTCGTGGCCCGAAGCGCCGCCGGGGATTCGCTGGTGCTGACACTTCTCGCCGAAGATGTCGCCGTTTTTCAGACCCGTTCCCTCGAACACCCAATGCGTTTCGTCGATCACGCGGTATGGAGCAGCGGTCATGATGGCCACGTCGGTGTAGGCGATGCCTAGCAGGTTCGCTTCCGATTCGTGCCGCAGGTGAAAGCGGCTCTCGAACGTGCTGCCATGTGCCTTCAGCCGCCGGTTGTCGTCATTGCGGTAGATGCAGGTCTGCTCGTCCAGAAACTCGACGTCGCAATTCAGTCCGTTGCCTCCCAAATACATCAGCCGCCCGCCGCGCTCGAAGACCCACGACTTCAACTTGAAATACATCTGGCTGGACCAGTACTCGGGATGCGTGCTGATGATCAGCAGCTTGTAGTCGTCCAGATTCAACGTGCCGAAGTGGAATTGCGTTTCGGCGTACAGGTCGTAGTCGATCCGCTCGCGCTCCAGCCACCCCAGCAATCGCCACTCGGCCGGCGCCACGTGACACGCCGCGCGGCCTTCGATCGGATCGGTCACTTGCACGTCTTCGGGAATGTGATTGATTGGTTCGGGGCGATCGAACGACAGCGGATCGTAGTCCGTGGTGTCGTAGTTCACGTGCGTGGGATCGGTGTAGCGGCGCAGCTCCAGCCGCGCGTTCACCGTCGGCGTGGGCGGCAGCCGGTCGGGATGGATATAGTTGCTGCGGCCGCCGAAGCTGTTGTACGCATTCCAATTGATGTTCGACGCCAGCACCGCGACCTTCGCCCGCGGCTTAGCCGGCGCGACGATCCACGGGAACGAGAAGAACGCGCCCGATTCGGTCTTGGCATGGAAGTAGTACAGGCCCGACTGCTGAGGCGCGGCGACGAACTGCTTGTGATGCGGGCTGGTGTAGCCGAACTTGTTCCATTGCACGCCGCTCTGCGTGTAGTCGCCGTCGGGCGTGATTTGCACGGTGGCTCGCGGGCCGTGCTCGTCGAACCAGCCGATGTTGCGGACGAATTCTTTTCGCCAGCCGTACCGCCACAGCTCCAGCTTGTACGCTTCCGCCGCGTGCACGCGGAATTCGCTCTTCTCGCCCGCCCGCACCCACTTCGGCCACGCAGAGCCCAGCAAACAATCCTTGAGCAGCCGAAACTGAAACGGCGGCCCGTCGCCAACCTTGATGCTGACCCGCTTCGATCCATACCCCGCCTTGGCCAACGTCACACGATACATCCCCGGCTCCAACTCCGCATGCACAGCCCCCGTCGCGCGCGAACGAACCTCGACGCTTCCTTGTTGGTTTTCGAACTCCAACTGAACATCCGGCAAAGCGACGTACCGTTCGTCGCTGACGTAACCTATGAGCATTATCATTCCCCGAATTGAGTTGCGAGGATGAACGAGAGAAAGGCATGGGTGAGCAGTATCCTCATCCCATGTACTCCTCAAAATCCTTGAGGTGTTCAACGTCGTCAGCAATGATCGTCAGAATATCCTTGGCGCTGCCGGCGCGGCGGGGCTTCCGCATCGGCAACTCCGCGGCCAGCAATCGAGCGACCGGCTGTTCGTTTCGCGTAATGACGACGGTTTCGCCCAAAGAGAGATGCTCGATCAATTCCGGAAGATTGGCCTGCGCTTCGGCAATCGTTACGGTGGTCATACTTGAAATTCCTGTCAACTCTTCAACCGAATCTACTTACGATCCTCGTAAATCTCCTCCAGGATTTGGTCATCGTCTTCTGTCCACGAGTCGGCCATCATGCCGCCGGCCGTTTCCGTGCAACCCGGCGTCCAACCAGGCGGCGGCCCGGGAAGCCGCTTCGCTCGCAGAATCACTTCGACCCTTTCGCCGTCCGCGATCCCAGGATCTTCGGTCAACTCAATGGTCTTGCCGTGAATCACGCCATGCAGTGTCAGGTTCATCGATTTTCCTCCGCACTTCTACGTGACGTCGATTGTACGCGACTCCAAGCGGTGCTGGTTGCTTCATTCTAGCCGCACCCACCAACAACGCCAGCAGAGTCTTTCTTTGCGCGGCGAATGGCGAGTGCGCAAGAGAAAGTGCCACGGCGGCGGTGGGCCGGACGTGGCACTTGATGTTGTCGCGCGAAAAGTAAAGAGGCACTTAGTCGCGTTCGGGTTGTCGATCGGGCGCGCGTTCACCTTCTGGTTTGCGTTCGGGCTCTCTGCGCGGCTCGTCGCCTTCGCGGCGTTCGGGCGGCCGATCGGCGCCGAGTTCTTGCTCGAGCTTGCGGGCGTGCGCGATCACTTGTTCGGCCAGATCATTCAGGCCGGCGGCGCGCAGATGTTCGACTGCGGCTCGCAGGTGCTGCATCTTGGCTTGAGGACCGCCAGCGCTGCCGCCGTAGCGTGCCAGAATCTCGCGGCCTTCGCGTTCAAGCTGAGCGGCCTTCTCGACCTCGCCGGCTTCACGCAGCTTGGCAATCTCGCGGCGCAGATTCTCCAAGCGTTCACGTACTTCCGCGGGCACTTGCGGTTGACGCGGCGCGTCACGCTCGCCGCCGCCACGCAACGTTTCTAGTCTGCCGCGCAGTTCCTGAAACTCCTTAATCTTCGCTTCCGCTGCGTCGGCCTTGCCCGCCGCCTTCAACTCGCGCACTTCGGCTTCCAATTGCTGCAGCCGCTCTTGAATCTTCGCCGCTTCCGCAGCCTTTTCGCCTTCGCCCTCGGCACGTTCGCGGCGCTCTTCGCGCGGCTGTTCGCGTGGTTCTTCTCGCGGTTCGTCGGCCAGCGAGACGTTCGACAGGACCGCCGCCGCGACCACTGCCAGTCCATACACGGCCCACTTCCCAATCTCTCCAAGCGCTTTCATAACCGGTCTCCTTTCAATTGTGCCGGGCAGATTGTCCCGGCAATCACGAGGTGGATACGAACGAGCAACACAAAGATTAGTGCGCCCAGAATTCGATCATGATTATCGAACACGAACGGCAGCATTGCAAGTGGCTGAACGGCTGACCCCACCCTTAGCGGCCTGTTGATTTATTTGGACAGTTGACGTTCGACTGTAACGCCGGCTTTGGCGACGTCGGCCACGGCCGAACGAATCGCCTCTTCGAGCGTCGGCGCCTGACGGTGGAAGTGGACGCCGGCAACGCCAAGCCATTGCCGCGCGCCACTACTTGCAAGTGACCGATGCCCACTTTGAACGCGCGGCCCGCGGAGATGGCGCGCTGCAAAATCCGACGCACCAAGGCATGGAAATAGATGGAAATGCTTCGCAAATCGGAGAGCCACCCGAAACAGAAACCCCGTTTCTTGCGGGTTTTTCGGGGATTCCGCCACTCGCAGATAACCGACCAGTGGAGGATAGGGGACTTGAACCCCTGACCTCTTGAATGCCATTCAAGCGCTCTCCCAACTGAGCTAATCCCCCAACTTGCGCGGCAAAAAACGCCTCGCTCATCGCAGCAGCACACCCTATCACCTGCCTTTTTTGCTGTCAAGCGAGGCAGCGCAGCGGTGATGACATCGAGCGGGTTCGGGGTTACGATTTTCAGTTTTGGCGGGGAAGTGATTCGCGATGCAAGGCGGCATGCTAACCGCCAAAACTGAAAATCGAAGCCCGGCCCCCGGCGTCCAAGCAAGCCCGTTGCGGTAAGATCCAATCATGAACGACCAGCAAACCACCATCGCCGAACTGCGTGAACTTGTCCGCCGGTTCGTCGACGCACGCGACTGGCAGCAGTTTCATTCGCCCAAGAACTTGAGCATGTCGCTAGCCATCGAAGCGGCCGAGTTGATGGAGCACTTCCAGTGGATCACGACCGACGCCTCGCGCCAAATCGGCAGCGACGCCGGCAAGCTGTCCGACATCGGTGAAGAACTGGCCGACGTCGTCTGCTACGCGCTGGCCATTGCCAACGAATTGGACATCGATGTCAGCACCGCACTGACCGCCAAGATGAAGAAGAACGAGATCAAATACCCCGCCGCGCAATTCCGCGGCCGCTACGGGCCCGAGGACAAGTTCTAAGGCACCGCGAGAGGGCCACATATTGTGCGCCTACGGATACTCCTCGACGGCTGCCGCCTTGGCGACATCCTTTTCGCTGACGACGGGCTTCACGTCGTCTTTGAAGAGCAACGTGAACAGCACCATGATGACGCCGGCCCCGATCGCCGGCAGCATCCAAATCATCCGCCAATCAATCACTTGCAGCGCGGCGATTAACTTTTCGTCTTTGTAATGCGACAGGTTTTCGATTTGCGCTTCGAGCAACAGCGCGGGGACACTCTCCGCGGCAATGGGCGAGGACGCCGCTTGATTGTACTGCTCAATCTGCTCTTGCATTTGTTGGGCGGCGGTGGCGTCAAGCGTTGCGATTTTTTGTTGCTGTAGTTGGGCTACCGCCCCGTCGCGATGCTCGGTTTCGGCTGTCTTTAACTGCTCGGCTTTGGCCTTCAACTGATCGATCACCAATTTCAAGAGTTGAACTGCTCGTTTGTCGCCACTCGCGCTTTCGGCTTGTTTCAGTTGCTTTGTTGTATTACCCAGATCAGCCGTAATTTGCTGAATCCGCTCGTCCGTTGCGGCGAAGTGTTGATTGATTTGCTCTTGCGTGGGCTGCGTGGCGGCTGTAGCACGCTTGTCGAATTCTCTTTCACGAGGCGACGCGTTGTCTGTCCGAATCAACGCCAGCAGCCAGGCAGACGAAGCGGGCTCTTCAGGCACTATGCGTCGATCCGCCTGAATCAAGTTGTCAAACTCCTCGTTGATCGGCCGGCCGCTCGATACGAGTAGCTCGGCCAATTCCGCCACGTGGCCGTTAACTCGGCCGGCGATCGCGTTGGCTTCCGCTTGCAAGCGGCCCGATTCGGCTGGCGTGTATGCGGCCTCGACGCGCCCGCCAACCTGAGCGCCGATCAGCATCCCCAGCCCCAACGTGAACAACACCAACATGCCTTGAGCCTGGCCTCGAATACCGGGCGGCGCGGCCTTGTCCGTGTAAATCTGTCCGGTCACGAAAAAGAAGTCGTAGCAAATTCCGTGCAGCACGACGCCGCCGATAATCATCCACGTGGCTTGGTCCGGTGCTCCCACCGCAAACAATGCGTACCGAATCACCCACGCCAACATGCCGACGAACAACATCCACTTCACACCCAACCGCGCAAAGAACAGCGGCATGATGAGCATGAAGAAAATCTCGGACATCTGACCGAACGACATCGTCAGCGCGGGCGCCAGATGTGCTTGGGCGACCGTCTTGCTGGCCATCTGGTAATAGAACGCCAGCGGAATACAAATTAAAAACGAACTGGCCATAAACGTGAGGAACGCGGGCCGCTTCAGCAACACGAGTGCGTCCAAACCAAGAATCTCGCGAGCCGATACCGCTTTGCCCTTCGACGGCGGAGGCGTGTGCGGCAGCGTAAAGCTGTACAGTCCCATCACGGCTTGCGCACCGGCGGCCAAGTAAAACATCTCGATGGTCGCGTCCCATTTCTGCCAGCTCAGAACCAGCCCCGCGACAATCCAGCCGATCGTGCCGAACACGCGAATCAGCGGGAATTGCGTTTCGGCGTTGGTCATGTTGTGCAAAGCCAGCGTGTTGGTCAGGGCCAGCGTCGGAAAGAAGCAGAGCATGTGTGCAAAGAAATACAGGTTGATCGTGGCCGGCGACGGCGACTCGCCGTGCATGATGGAGATGGCTCCAAACATCGCGGCGGCACCCAGCAAGTGCATGATGCCCAGCACTCGCTCGGTGGCAAAAAAACGATCGGCGATCATGCCGACAAAGAACGGCGAGAGGATGCCTGCGATCGGGCCGACCGAATACGTCCAGCCGAAATCGGTGCCGCCGAAGCCAATGGTTCCCAAATACAGCGGGGCCGTGACGTACCACGCGCCCCAAATAAAAAACTGCACGAACATCATCACGCTCAGCCGCGCGGGAATCAACGGGTTCATGAGGGCCTCGAAGGTAAAGTTTGGAAAGCGAGCATTCTAAAGTACGCCGGTGCGGGAAGAAAGCGCTCTCTCGGTCGACTAAAAAATTGAT
>JBGTKH010000644.1:0-6603 GCA_041744735.1 Pirellulaceae bacterium
CCCCCCCCCCCGGCCGCGGTTACAGCACTGAACGCCAAATGGTATCACCACCTGCGTTGGACCGATCGACTAGCTCTTTCTAAAGCGTGGGTAACCGCCGATTGCATGTCAAGGCCGTGGACCTCAATCACTTCGTGCTCCGAACGATCGAGAGTGACGACGATTTGGCAGGACATGTCGGTCCCGCCGGACGGTCGGCATTCACTGGCCAGAACAATCGACACGCGGCGAATTCGCGGGCCGAATCGGCTCAAGGCGAACTGCACTCGCCTCTCGATAAACTGCCGCAGGGACTCGTCAAGTTCGACATTTGTGACGGTGATGCTTGACTGCACCGGTGATCGCTTCCTCTTGCCAGAATAACTTGCTGGTTGCTGCTGACTACCGTCGCTCACCTATTGTTATCGGACTCCGCACAGTTTGAAAACGTACGTTTGGCGTGCTTGATAGGAAGATAAAAACTAACTATCATCGATGCTCATGGACTGGCTCAACTATCACTCCTTCACCGCATAATCGCCGAACAAACAGGGCAACCGATGCCGCCGGCCGACGTGACAGCGGCGCCATGCGTCGCCGTGGAATGAACCGTTGCCCAGGGGCGAGCCCGGTAGCTTCCCCGGGCGACGCGCCATGCGAAGTAGAGTTTGCTAGGCCGGCGCGGTGCAAGCGGTCCCGCATGGCCTCAGAATTGCAACATGCTCGGTCAACCATAGGAGGAACTGGGCCATGAAAGGAAGATCGGATATGGACACCTTCGACCGCGACAACGAGGAGCGGACGTTGTCACAGCAGTCGGTCGAAGCGGAAGTCAAACGGCGAGTCGCCCAGCGATGCCCGCAGTTCTACCTGAAGGACATCACCTGCCATTTAGCGCACGGCGTGCTGACGCTACGGGGCCGCGTGCCGACGTTTTATTTGAAACAGCTCGTGTTGGCGGTGGTCAAGAAACTGGATGGCGTTGTGCGTATCGACGATCGCATGGACGTGGTCAGTGCCAGCGGGCTGAGCAGCGTGAAGCCGAAGTGAACGAGCCGGCCGCCAAGTTCATGCAAACGATACTCGACAAAATCTGGCACCAACTGCCGGCGCAGGAAGCCGTCGAGTTGCTGCGCAGCGACTCCACGGCGGGCTTGGATCGGTTCGAGATTGAAACCCGACAAAAGCACTTCGGGCCGAATACGATCCCCATTCGCAGCGGGCCCGGGGCACTGATCCGCTTTCTGCTGCAGTTCCATCAACCGCTGGTTTACATCTTGATGGCGGCGGGTGCGATCACTGCGTTTTTGCACGAGTGGGTGGACTCGTCGGTGATCCTCGGCGTCGTGCTGGTCAACGCCGTGATCGGATACCTGCAGGAGTCGAAGGCGTCTAAAGCGCTCGAGGCACTGGCCAAGACGACACTGACCCAGGCCCGTGTCATTCGCGGCGGAGAAACTCGCCATGTGCCGTCGGTCGAGTTGGTACCGGGCGACATCGTGCTGTTGCAGTCCGGGGACAAAGTGCCGGCCGACTTGCGGCTGATTCGCCTGCGCGATTTGCAAATCGACGAATCGGCCCTGACCGGCGAATCGGTTCCGGGCGAAAAGCAAGCCGACGTGTTGGAGCCGACCACGCCGCTGGCCGAACGCCGCAACATGGCTTACTCGTCGACGCTGGTCACGTACGGCACCGCGCGCGGCGTCGTCGTGGCCATCGGCGCCGCGACCGAAGTGGGCCGGATTTCGGAGTTGATCTCGACTGCCGACGTGCTCGCAACACCGCTCACCCGCAAAATCGCGAAATTCAGCCGGCTGCTGCTCTTCGTAATTTTGGCCTTGGCCGGCGTGACGTTTCTGGTCGGAATTCTGCGCGGCCAATCGGCGTTCGACATGTTCATGGCCGCCGTGGCACTGGCTGTGGGAGCGATCCCCGAAGGCCTGCCCGCAGCCGTGACCATCACGCTGGCGATCGGTGTGGCTCGCATGGCCCGCCGACGCGCGATCATCCGCAAGCTGCCTGCCGTGGAAACGCTGGGCAGCACCACTGTCATCTGTTCCGACAAGACGGGGACACTGACGGTCAATCAAATGACGGTGCGCGAAGTCTGGGCCGGCGGACAGTTGCTGGAGGTCTCGGGCACGGGCTACGGCGCGGAAGGCGAGATCAAGGCAGCCGACGGAGACACGGCGGCGCTGCGGGCGAACGAGGCCGCTCGCCAATGTTTGCTCGCGGGACTCGCGTGCAATGATTCGCTGTTGGTACGCAGCGAGCAGCGCTGGGAAGTGCAAGGCGATCCGACCGAGGGCGCGCTGATCGCCGTGGCCACCAAGGCCGGCTTGGATGCCAAGCAAGCGAGCCAGCAACTGCCGCGGCTGGACTCGGTCCCCTTTGAGTCGCAACATCAGTACATGGCAACGTTGCACGAATTGGCTCCCGATCAACCGCGGCAGCTCTTCGTGAAAGGGGCGGTTGAGGTGGTGTTGTCGAAGTGCACTGCGGCGCTTGGCCCGGCGGGCGAAATCGTTCCGCTGGATGCACAGGCCGTGCATCGCGAGTTCGAAGCGCTGGCCGCCAAAGGTTTGCGAGGGTTGGCCTTCGCCGGCGGTCAATTGCCGCCCGGCACCAATACCGTCACACATGCCGACGTCGCGGGACTGACCTTCTTCGGGCTGCAAGGCATGATCGACCCGCCGCGGCCGGAAGCGGTCGCCGCGGTCCGCGCCTGCCAAAGCGCCGGAATCCGCGTGAAGATGATCACTGGCGACCATGCGGTCACAGCCGGCGCGATCGCGCGGCAGATTGGGCTGAACGGCCTGAATGCAGACCCGCATCAAACGCCGGTCGTGATGACCGCTCGGGATTTGGCGGGCAAGACGGACCAGGAACTGATCGAACTGGCCGACCGCGTGGCCGTGTTTGCTCGTGCCACGCCGGAACTGAAACTGCGGTTGGTGCGAGCGCTCCAGGCAAATGGACACATCGTGGCCATGACGGGCGACGGCGTGAACGACGCTCCGGCCTTGCGGCAAGCCAATATTGGTGTGGCGATGGGCGTGGGCGGCACCGAGGTCGCCAAGGAAGCCTGCGACATGGTGTTGACCGACGACAACTTCGCCACCATCGAAGCCGCCGTCGAAGAGGGCCGCGGCGTGTTCGATAACCTCACCAAGTTCATCGTTTGGACTTTGCCGACGAATATCGGTGAAGGGCTGGTGATCTTGGCCGCGATTTTTGCCGGCGTCGCGCTGCCGATTCTGCCGGTGCAGATTCTGTGGATCAACATGACCACCGCCGTGCTGCTCGGCTTGATGCTGGCCTTCGAACCGAAAGAACGCGACATCATGCGCCGCCCGCCGCGCGATCCGCAAATGCCGCTGCTGACCGGCGAATTGATGGGGCGCATCGGCCTGGTTGGTGTCATCTTGCTCATCGGTGCGTTCGGCTCTTTCGAGTGGGCGTTGAATCAGGGGCTGAGCGACGACGCGGCGCGCACGGTGGCCGTGAACGTGTTCGTAATGGTCGAGCTGTTCTATCTGTTCAATTGCCGGTCGCTCACCAAGTCGATGTTTCAACTCGGCCTCTGGTCGAACCGCTGGATCGTGGGCGGCGTCAGCACCATGATCGCCTTGCAACTCGCTTTCACCTACGTGCCGCTGATGAATCGCATTTTCCACAGCGCGCCGATCGGTTTCGACGCTTGGTGGAGAATCCTGCTAACCGCCGTCGTCGCTTACGCAGTCGTTGGTCTGGAGAAGTGGTTGCGCCAGCAGTGGGCCGAGCGTCGCCAGAGTCTGTTAAAGCGAGAGCAAACGCAAACGCCCGCCGCGAAACCGCCGCAGGCCAAAGAAAAAGTTCATGTGTGAGGAGGGCCAGCATGCAACGCTTCAAAAACATTCTGCTGGTGCACGAGCCCAATCCGCGGTGAAAGGAACCGGTGTGTGCGCTTATTGACGTGCGGCCCATTGCCAACCTATTGTCAACCATTGCGACAAAGAATGATTCCACACGCCGATTTGCACTTTCACGATGACCAGTTCCCGCCCCACGATCGCTTACATCACGTCCGGTGCGGCCGGCATGTACTGCGGCAGTTGCATGCATGACAATACGTTGGCGCGGGCGCTGGCCAAACTGGATGTCGACGTGCAGTTGATCCCCACCTACACGCCGATCCGCACGGACGAGGAAGACGTGAGCGTAGACCGCGTGTTCTTTGGCGGCATCAGCGTTTTTCTGGAGCAGAAAATTCCGCTGTTTCGCTACCTGCCCGCGGTGTTCGACCGGTTGCTGGACCAGCCGTGGCTGATCCGCTGGGCCACGTCGCGCGGCATCGAGACCAGTGCGAAGGAGCTGGGGGCACTCACCGTGTCGATGCTCCGCGGCACCAGCGGCAATCAGCGCAAGGAGGTGCGCAAACTGTGCGACTGGCTCAGCAAGTCAGTGCGGCCGGATTTGATCAACCTGAGCAACATGCTGATCGGCGGCTGCGTGCCGGCGTTGAAGAAAGAACTGCGCGTGCCGATTCTGGCGACGCTGCAAGGTGACGACATTTTCTTGGAGGAGTTGCCCGAGCCGTACAAGTCGCGGGCGCTGGCCGAGATCCGCCGGCTGGTGACCGACGTGGACGGGTTCATCGTGTACAGTCGTTACTATGCCGATTTCATGGCCGATTACTTCGCCATCCCGCCCGAGAAAATCCACATCACGCCGCTGGGCATCGACACGCGCGACTTTCAAGAGTTCGTGCCCGGCAAAAATCTGCAGGCCGCCGGTCCGCCGAACTCACCCAGCCGGCCGCCGACGGTCGGCTATCTGGCGCGCCTCTCGCCCGAGAAAGGTTTACACGTTCTGGTCGACGCCTTCATCGAATTGCGCCGCCGCGCGGGAATGGAGAACGCGCGACTGCTCATTGCTGGCTGGCTCGGTGAAAACAACCGCAAGTACGCTGAAGCACAGTTTGAGAAACTGCGCGCCGCCGGACTGCAGGACGCCTTTCACTACGCCGGCTCCGTCGACCGCCGCGGCAAGATCGAGTTCCTGAAGCAAATCGACCTTCTTTCAGTCCCCACCGTGTACCGCGAACCCAAGGGCCTGTTCGTCCTCGAAGCCCTCGCGGCCGGTGTCCCCGTGGTCCAACCCGACCACGGCGCGTTCCCCGAACTTCTCGCGGCTCTGCAAGGCGGCCGGCTCGTGCGCCCCAACGATCCCCAGCACTTGGCCGACACGTTGCGAGAATTACTCTCCGATGCCTCCGCGCGGACCGAACTCGGCGGCCAAGGCCGCGATGCCGTTCACAGCCGTTTCAACGCCGACTCGATGGCGAGTGCTGTATTGAATGTCTTGGGGCGGTTTCTTGCGTAACATTTAGCGGCACGGCGCAAGCCGTCCGGTGGAGCGCGACGTATTGAATGTGTTGGGCGCTATCTTGCCGGTGCTTGGAGAGTCAAGCTACACGTATTAGCGCCGCTCGTTGGCCAATTTCATGGCCAGTAGATCGAGCTGCCCTTTCAGATCGGCCAGCAGCAATTGAGGGCTCGCGCCGTCGGCCATGTGGACGTAGAAGGATTGGGCCGATGTGCTGTGCGTGCTTGTGAGCAGCGTGGTGGCGTGCCGCAGGTTGTGTACCTCGTCGTCCAGTTCGTCCAGCGTACTGGCCGTTTCGCGGTTACTTTGCCACAGCCCGTCAAGCTGGAGTATCAAACCGATCAACAGCGCCGCCTGGCCGAATAGCGTGAGCGGCATGCCTAAGTTCCACAATTCGCTGCGCGCTTCTACAAACGACCAACCCAACAGCACGGCGCCGCAGACGAACGTCATGAGCCCAATCGATAAGATAGCCCAGGTGAAGCACGACGACCGGCGAGTGCGTATTGCTCGCGGCCGTGGTTCACTTTGTTGTCGTCGCGTGGAAGTGTCTGCCGTCACGTGCCAACTCGGCAGCATGCGATGCATTGCATGCGGTGCGAGCGCTAACGAATCCATGTCGTCCGGCGTCGCTTGTCCCGTCGCGTTCAGTGAGCGCACTAATCGTTCGACGGCGCGCAAGTCTTCGTCCCACTCCCAATCATCCAAGGCGATCGGTGGCTGTGCCGCAACCGTACTTGACGTAATAGGCGCCGCCGCAACTGGTGCGTCTGCAGCATCGGGTTCACATTCGTAGGCGTCAGCGATAGCAGTCGCTTGCGCAGCGCCACTGCTCGCGCGCCACGGCAGCAATTCGCCACATCGCGCACAACGGACTTTCGCCTCGCTCTCATGCGAGGCGATAGCCGGCACGTCTTGTTGGCAGTTACTACACCACATGGAATTCAATTGGTTAATCGCCGGGGTATCCGACCGCTCAATGACTTGCATCGGCGCTTTAGCTGTTAAACTGTACGGATTCCACAAGGTTTGCCGCGCGACACGGAATGCGACCGTGAAGACAGGCCGCGCGGATAAGTTGCGGTCGCTAGCGGACGCTCACTTGCTAGCGTCGCGACCGCGTCGATGTGGCTGACGCCAATCATCGAACCGACAATGAGAGGATACTGGTATGAAAGTGCTAACCATTGGGCTCGCGCAAACGAAACAGGTCGGCGATTTCGACGCCAATGCAGAGACGATTCTGCGTTTCCTCGA
>JBGTKH010000645.1:0-13980 GCA_041744735.1 Pirellulaceae bacterium
GAGGCTCCCGCCGAGCCGCTGCGACATGGCTCGGCAGGAGCCTCGCCCTCCCAACACCTTGCAAGGCCAATTAGTGTCGCGGGACAATCCGCGCAGCTTGGCCGCGCGAGTTATCGTTAACGAGCCGCCGCGCAGTGTCAAGCACCGGCCGCACTGCCACAACCACACGATATTACTAATGACCAACGATTCCGCCCTTGAAATCGCGCCGCCACTCGATTCGTCATCTGCCAGTTTGAAAGTCCGGCTGTCGCTGATGATGTTCCTGCAGTACTTCGTACAGGGCTGCTATTTGCCGGTCGTGGCGTTGTACCTTCAAGACGCGTTGAAATTCACACCGCTACAAATCGGTCTGTTCGTCGCCGCGCTGGCGGTTGGCCCGTTGGTTGCGCCGTTTCTCGTCGGCCAGTTGGTGGATCGCCGGTTCGCTACGCAACGCGTGCTAACGGCTTCTCATCTCATGGCTGCGTTGATCATGTTAGTCTTATACGGGCAGAAGCATTTCTGGCCGGTCATGATTTTAGGCACCGTTTATTCCGTGCTGTACGTGCCGACGATGATGTTGACCAATGCGCTGGCCTTTCATCATCTGCGGAATCGTGACCGCGAGTTTCCCATCGTCCGCCTGTGGGGCACCGTCGGCTTCATCATGCCCGCTTGGCTGATCGAACTGGTGTTCTTGCGCGGCTTGGAAGGTCAGCCGCTGAACGATGCCCGGGGGATCGTCCTGGTCACGTCCGGGATCGCAGGACTCGTGATGGCCGTGTATTCGTTAGGATTGCCTCACACGCCGCCGGCACAAAAGGCCGGCAGCCGTTTCGCGCCGGGCGCGGCTTTGCTGCTGGTACGCCAGCGCCGGTTTCTGGTGTTGGTCGTGATCAGTTTTCTGATCGGCGTGGTCCACAATTATTACTTCGCTTTGAATTCGCCGTTTCTGAAGAGCATTTTGGTCAGCGGCGGCGTGCTGGGGGCGTGGGAGCAGCGCATCAGTTCGCTGGGACAGATCGCCGAGATCGGCGTGATGGCGCTGCTGGGAATGGCCATCGCCCGATGGGGATTCAAGCGCACCATGCTGGTCGGCACGCTGGCTTACTTGGTGCGCTGTCTGATCTTCGCCGCCGCGGATTACCTGCACGCGCCGTTCGCCGCCACGATGACGATCGTCTGTTTCGGCCAACTTTTGCACGGCCTGTGCTTCGGCTGCTTCATGGCCACGGCGTTCATTTATCTCGATCGCACGACGCCGGCGGACATTCGCGGCAGCGTGCAAACGCTGTACGGTACCTTCGTGCTCGGCCTGGGCATTTTTGCCGGCGGCATCGTCAGCGGCCAGATCAGGAATTATTTTACAACTGGCAGCGACGCCGCAGCCATCTCCAATTGGACCGCCATCTGGCTCAGCGGCGCGGCCATCTCGGCGGTGTGCGTGATCGGCTTTGGATTATTGTTTCCGCGAGAAGCAGCAACAGACCCCGCAGCGACGTGATAACCGCTATTTCATTCGGGCGAAGGTAAAGACGATCAGTCTTGAATTCGGCTTTGTCTCGAAAGAAACGGGGCGCTGTTTGGTGCCGTCGTCCAGGAACAGGCACACGGTCCAGGTGTCGGCTTCCAGCTTATAGATGCCCTCGAACGTCCGCTCGGCATCAGTGCCTTTGGACACGACGATGTCGATCAGCTTCGGGTCCGTGCTGCCGTCAACGATGCACGAAACCTTGTTCTCACCATGCTGAATCTGATCGCCTGACACGATCAACGGCGTGCGCAACTGTTCCGCCTCCGGCCGCCGTCGCTCGCCGTCGGCATCCAGCCACTCGAACTTCCATTGGCCCTGCAGGTCTTTCAGCGCACCCTCGGCGGGCTTTGCCGCATCATCGGCCGCGAATACCGATACGCTTGTGAGAAACATCAACGTGAACGCTAACGGAAGTGATCGAATGGCAGACATGACAAGCTCCTCGTGTTTTTGACGGTGCCTGACTGGCGGAGACCACTTTGATTATACTGAGGCGAATCGGATTGCAAATAGTGACGACGAAGAGGTGGCCCATGCAGGCAAATCCGGAAAGGCTCACTTACGAGGTTGAAGTTGAGCCGGGAGAAAAGTTGAGTTTGCCGCAGTCACTCGTGGAGTCTGTTGGTCCCGGCCATTGGCTGATCACGGTCGAAGCGCTGCAGCACGCCACGGCGAAGCAGCCCGTGCGCGACCATGCTGCGTTTCTAAGTGGTTACGCGCCCGAAGACGAAGGGCTGTACGATGACTTGTGCTTTGTCAAAGCGTAGTTTTAGGGTTCGCCAACTTCGTGGCGTAAGCTTCCAGCTTGCGTTTCGGGGATGAAATCGGATTGGCAAGCAGGATGCTTACCCCACTTTTTAACTTTGACGAAGCACTAGAGGGCATTTGAATTCCGGTCAAAAGTAGCTGGATTCGCCAGACTTCAGCCGAATTCTGAAGTCGTGCGACTTCAGCTACGTTTTACAATGCCCTCCATCCATACTTCAAACCTCAATCTGTTTGCGTTTGACACTCCACCGCGGCGACCTATGGTTTCAATGTCACTTGCGCCTCGGGGAGGGGCGCGGTGGTCATTGGCGCGGCGGGGAGGCTGGGAGCTCGAGGGGACCCCGTCGCGTTTTTTCTTGCCTCTCGCCGGCGGGATTCACTGTATGCGGAACCCGACTGTTCCGAAAAACTGCGTTTCCGTGCGCCGTCCAGCGCGACGAGCGGCCGGTGGGTTTACGTTGGTCGAAGCGCTGGTCGCGATGTCGATCACGGTGATGGCCGCATCGCTGATTCTACTGGCCACGGAAACGTCGCTGCGCACCAGCGACGACGCAGTAGACACGACCATCGCGGCCGGCATGGCCCAGCAACTGATCGACGAGATCATGGGCCAGCGGTATCGGGCCATTGGCATCGATCCGTACCAATACCCGCTGGGGCCAAACAGTTGGGAGCAACAAGGCAAAGGTCGCGAGCGGTACGACGACACCGACGATTACCACGGCTTGGTGGCGCGCGGGGCCAAGGACGTTTGGGGGAAACCGCTCGGCGAAGGCGACGACATCGGCGGCCTGCGGCATCCACAATTTCGCGTACCGGCGGGCTACTTTGGCAAGTGGCGACAGGAGGTCGAAGTTTATTACGTGAATGAAAGTAATCCGTCACTTCGTTTAGCGCCGAATCGAGCCAGCAATTTCCGCGCGGTGGAAGTGCGCATCAGCCGCGAAATGCCCGACGGTTCGCTGCGTCCGCTGGCGAAACTGCGACGAGTCTATGCCTATGTTCCGCCACCGATTTAAAATGCGATTCACAACTGATTGCGTCGTAGCGGAATTCGCCAGAATTCCGAAGTCTTACGACTTCGGCTACGGATTTGACATGACCTCGACAAGCAGCCGTGCCTTACACGCCCGAACAGGGCTGACGTTGATCGAACTGCTGATGGCCACGGCGATCATGGCGATCATGGCCGTGGCGCTCGGCACACTGGCAGCGACGGCTCAGACGAGCAGCCGCATCACGCAGGGGCACGACACGGCCACTCAGCACGCGCGGGTTGCGCTGGAGCGAATCCAACGCACGCTGCACACCGCAACCGCCAACGCCAACTTTCCAGGCTTCGCAGTCTTCGATGAGCAAATCGGATCGTGGCGATTTCCAGATACGCTCGTTGTTTGGCGTCCTGAATCGGTCGCCGCCAATCCCAGCGGCCAGCCGTTGTTTCGCGAGTTGGTCGTGTTCTGTCCCGATCCAAACCAGCCGAATCGGCTGCTGGAGATCACCGTACCGAACGACAACCGTACGACACCGCCGCTGACAGATACCGCCGCGTGGCGAAACGAACTCCGCACGCTTAAGACCAGCGCTTCGGCGAGCCGCATCGTGCTGACACATCTGCTGCGTGCGGCAAGTTTGGACGGCAGCGGCAGCGCTCAGTCGCTGCGCGGTGTCGTGCGATTTCGATCCGTCGTGCGGCCGTCGGTTCAGCAGTACAACGATTACAAAGTCGGAAGCGTGAACTGGCAAGACATGGCTTGGGTGCAAGACATCTACGGTTCGCAAAGCGGCTTGCGCCAGTCGTGGTGCAGCATCGACTTGCAACTGATGCCCAGTGAGAACACATCGTCGAACGGTCTATCGAACGAATCGCCACTGCCGTTCTTCGGTTCCGCGGCTTTGTATTACCAGTTGCTCAAATGAATGTTTAAGCTTTGCGTAGCCGAACTCGTGAGAGTTCGGTTTGTGGATTTTAAGAGTCAACCGAAGTCTCACGACTTCGGCTACCGCAACCGGGTGTCGAGATGAGATCTAGTAACAAGCGCCACGGCATGACATTGGTTGTGGTACTGGTGCTGCTGTCCGTGGCGCTGGCAGTGTCGTATGCCATGCTGCGAACGCAAGCCGCATCCGTGCAGATTCAGGGCAACCACACACGTCAGCTCGACGCCCACCAGGCCGCGCTGGCCGGTGTGGCTGCCAGCATGCGGAAGATCCAGCAAGTGGATTGGCAAGGCGTGGGCGTGCCATTAAGCGGGCAACTCGCCAAGCACCAGTGGTACGACGTATCGATTGAAACGGGCGATCCGGCGCTGACTTCGTCGCACCCCAATTACGCCGAATTCCCTTACCGCCTGACACTGATTTCGACGGGCTACGCTGCCGATCCGGCCAATCCCAACGTGCGTTCGATTCACAAGGTGCGGGCGGTGGTCCAATTGGTACGCCGCAAGATATCGAACGAACCTAGCAACTGGCCCAGCCTGCAGCCATACACGGTTTACCAGTGGTCGAACAAAGACGCGCATGTTCAGCTTCCTGTGCGGGTCGAGGGGCAATCGCTATTGCAAGGACGATTGAGATTGTGTGAGGAATATCCGCCTTCTGATCTCACGCGGCGGCGATATTTGGGCGACTTGGAAGCGATGCGCGCGAACGGCTTGGGTGACCACCGTCCGTTTAGCGGCCCACTGCACATGCCGTATTCGCGCAATGATTCCTCAACGATGTCGCTCGTTCAGGCTTTCCTAAAAGTTTCCACGGTCGACGTCGCCGGTTCCAATTCGGCGCCGCTCAGTCATCCCGGCACGGTCAACACGTATCAACTTTATCCCGGCGGCAAACGCTACACGACTCCCAATCTTCAAACGCAATACGGCGGCAGCTTGGCCAACATTACGCTCACGGCCGACCCGCAGACCAATCCGTTGGGCGTATTTCAGACTAGTAGTTCCCTCACGCTGAACGACAACGTGACCCTGCAAGGCACTTTGATTTCCAGCGTCGATCAGGCGGAAGTCTCTATCCGCGGGAACAACGTGCGGCTGCAGGCCTTTGTTCTGCCGCGGCTCGACGGATCGGCGACTACCTTTCAGCTTCCGGTCGCTCTGATCAAAGGCCGGCTACGCGTGGAGCACCAGGTTCGCAATGGTTCGCTGAGCGGGCTGGCCGTAGCGTGGGACAGGTTTGAATTCCGCCGGGGAGAAGCGAACGTCAACTTTGATGTGCGCGGCCGGCTGTTAACCGGCGAACTGCAGTTGCTGGGCCGCGACGAATGGAAGCTGGATGCGTCGATGTGGTCCAATGGTCTGACTATGTTCCTCGCCCAGTTGAACGCGTCGCAGGGAGTTACGCCGATCCAGTATTTTCCGCAGTGGATGGAAGTGACCCAGCAACTAAAGGTGAAACCGCTCTTGACGATCAAGCCTGAATCGAGTGCAGTTACATACCACTGGCAAGACTGGAGCCAGCCGGTCTATGTGCCGCACCCAAACGACGGCGGCCTGCGATGGGACTTGGTTGACTGGAAGGACAACCCGTAGCTTGGCTCTCCGAGCCGAGCGCGCTCTTGTGATTGTGCCGGCCAAAGGCCGGCAAAAGTAGGACGGATTGCCAATCCGTCCCTCGCGACGCCCTCCAGCGGCGACGCCGCCGGACGGACGGATTGGCAATCCGTCCTACATATCAAAAGCCTTTAGCCCGGAATGCTAAGCTACGGCCGGCAAATCAGGCACAAGTATCACAATTCACACTCTCACATGAAAGGATTCAAGATGCAGACGACGAAACTCCGCTGGGGCTTATTGATCGCGGCCAATGCCGTGGCCTGGTGCATGCTAAGTTTGTATGGGACGACAGGTGCGGCGCCGCAGGCACCGCAGCAACCTTTTAACAACGCCGTCGAACAACGGCAAGAAATGATTCGCGAACTGAGCGAGATCAAAGCGCTGCTCAAAGAGCAGAACACTTTGCTGCGAGCGGGCGCGATGAAGACTCCAAACCATGATCAACGACAACGCTAAATCGATTATAGAATGGACATTCTCGACGCCCCCGACGAAAGTCGGCGGGAGTGGTCACACTGTTCACCTAGCCGGATGCGCCGCGCGCCAGTCAAACGCCCCCGACGAAAGTCGGCGGGAGTGGTTACGTCCGTCACCTAGGTACGGGAGTGACAGTTCCCACCGACTCTCGTCGGGGGCTTCCGCGTCGCTGAAGTGTCGCGCTGTTATGTGCGGGAGTGACAGTTCCCACCGACTCTCGTCGGGGGCTTCATTCGTGTCCGTCGTGCGCGATTGTGTTGAGTATCTGTCCGTCGGTCTTGGACGGGCTAGGCAGCCCATCCTACATAAGAGGGCGGGCTATTCGCTGGTTGAACTGCTGATCGTCATCTCGTTGATGGGCATTCTGGCAGGGCTCATCTTGCCGCGCTTCGAGCCCAGCATTCACGACCAACTGCAATCGACGGCCCAGATTGTTGTGGCCGACTTCGCCTATGCACGCGACTTGGCTGTAACCAACGCCAGCACCTACCGCGTGACGTTCGACTTGCAACAGAACCGTTACGTGCTGCAGCACAGCGGCGCCAATACGCTGTTGAATGCTCTGCCGCGCACCGCGTTCCATCAACCGACAGACCCCGCCGATCACCAAACGACCGACATGGACGAGTTGCCTCACACCGGACCCACGGTGGAAATCGTGGGCGTTGAGGAAGTCGCAGCCGTTATGTCGTCCGTCAATGATCTCGAATTTGGTCCGCTCGGAGGATTGACGCGCAGCCGCGAGACCGTGATTTGGCTGGGCTGCGGCAGCGGCGAGAACCGGCGGTATTTGTCCGTCTGCGTTGACCCCATAACTGGGCTGGCTTCGATCGGAGAGTTTCAATCAGTGCCCAACTGAACATCGTCGTTTAACCCGTAGCCGCAGGCGAGGAAGTGGTGACAAAGGCTGTGTCCAGCGCGCCGGGCTTTACACTTCACACCTCCCTCGCCTACGGCTACGGGTTAAACGAGTTCGCTAGTATTTATTGAGAAAATCGTCATGGTTAGTTGGCTGGGAAAGCAACGCTACAGTCCGATCGGGGTCGACATCGGCTCGCGATCGGTCAAGCTCGTACAGTTAAACGCTGACCGTACACAATTGGTCGAAGCGTCGCGTTGGGATTTTCCGAATGACGATCCGGCAAAGGCAACTCCTGAGCAGCGGACGGCACGATTAGCAGAAGCCCTGCGGCGGGCGCGTGAAGGCCGAAAATTCCGCGGCAGCGACGCGGTGCTTTGCCTGAACGACCGACAACTGTTCGTACAGAACGTGCGCGTACCCAAGGCCGAACCGCCGCAAATGGATCGGCTGGTGCAGCAGGAAGCCGCCGGCCGCGTGCCGTTCGCGGTGCAAGAGGCCGAAATCCGCTACATCGACGCGGCCGACGTGCGGCAGGGCGACGCGATGCTGCGTGAGGTGATCGTGTTGGCCTGCCATCGGCCGGTGCTCGAACAGACGCTGGAAGCCGTTGAAGCCGCCGGTCTGCGTCCGCGGGCCGTGGACATCGAACCGGCGGCGCTACTGCGGGGCAGCATCAAACAATACCGCCGCGATGAAGACCGCTTGCAACGCATGCTGGTCGTCAACATCGGCCACGCTAAAACGGTGGTCGTGATCGCGCAAGGGGACGACGTGCTGTTCATCAAGTTCATCGAAATCGGCGGCAAACATTTCGATGACGCCGTGGCCCGCTACCTGAAAATGAACCTGCCCGACGCGACCGCCCTGCGCCGGCACAACGGCGACCGCCGCAGCGATCAGCAAGATCCCGAAATTGCCCGCAGTGTCTCAGAAGCCGTGCGGCCGGTTGCCGAACGGTTACTCGGCGAAATCTCGATGTGCGTGCGTTATCACAGCGTCACGTTTCGCGGACAGCCGCTGGTGCGACTGTTGCTGGGCGGCGGCGAAGCCACATCGCAATTGGCCGAAACGCTCGCTGCGCGACTGAACTTGAAGTGCGAGTTGAGCGACCCACTGCGTGGATTCTCGTCCAATGCACCGGCCGGCCGGCGCGGTCAATGGGACGTGGCCACTGGTTTGGCGCTACGCGAATTGAACACATAAAAGTAGCAGAAGTCGTGAGACTTCTGGCCCCAAACTGTCGGGAGCTTTCCCGAAATTTCCGAACTCTCACGAGTTCGGCTACCTCCGTCACAACTAAACAAGCATGCTTGCCATCGACTTCCTACCCGACCGCTATCGCGAACAACGGGCCGTTCGCCAGGTGAAAATCTGGCAGCTTGTCGTGCTGTTGATTTTTGGCGGCGCGATCGGAGCCACGGCGGTCGGGCAATTTGCTCTGCGCTGTTTGGTCGCGCGGCAAGTGGCCGAAGTCGAGCCTCTGTACGCGGCGGCGAAAGACAACGAGTTTCGTTTCACGCAATTGCAGCAGCAGTTGCGAGACGAGCAAACCGTGGCTGAACTCTATGCCTATCTGCATCATCCTTGGCCGCGCACTCAGATCTTGGCGGCCATCGCACGGCCGCTGCCGGAACCGCTGAAACTGGGCGACTTGCTCGTTACCAACGAAGCAGACCAATCGGCCACGACCGGTTGGCGTCGTAGCGAGCCGCAGCGCAGCACGTCGTCGGAAGAAGGTCAGCCGGATATCCAGACGACGGCTGCAGAGCGTGACTTGAACAATCTCCGCGACGAGCACGACCGGAATTACACCGTCGTCTACACCTCAGGCGTGACCACGGAGAGCGCGGCGTTGCACAAGTACGTGTCACTGCTTGGAGCCGACACGCTGTTCACCAAAGTCGAGTTGCGATCGTTCGAGTCTGCGTCGAGTGGTCTGCCGGCCGGCGTGTCGAAATTCAGCTTGCGGGTTGTGATTCGTCCCGGCTTCGGCCAACCGAACGGCCCGTCCGGGAAAACGCTGGAGGCTGGTCCCAACGAATCTCTGGCAACCGCGCGCGTCGCCAGTCAAGCGCGGGAAACTTTGCCATGACGAATAACAACCGCAATTCGCGCAGCTTGATCGTGACCGCGATTCTGGGCGTCGCGGCGGTGGCCTATGTCTTCGTTGTATTCTTGCCGGGGCAAAAGCACATTGGCCAACTCCGCACACAGTTGCAAGAGAAGCAGCAGTTCATCATGCAAACGGCCAGCCTCTCGTCCGCGATTGGGCAGTCGGAACGCGAGCTCGCCGAGGTGCGAGAATACGCGAAGCAATGGCGTGATGCGGCGCCTTCGGAGACCGAACTGGCCACGCTGTTCGGAGAGATTACCGAACTGGCGCGACAAGCGGAGGTCACGATTCTGCACATCGAGCCGCAACCGGCCGTTAAGCTGGAAACGGTGAATCAGATTCCCGTGACGATCGGCGTGGAAGGGGAGTTTTCGCAGATCTTCGCCTTCCTGCGAAGCGTGGAAGGGATGCCCGGCACGGTGTGGCTGCCCAATTTGAAACTTGAACAAGTAAGTAAAGATAGTGAAAATCTTCGATCCGAGATAAGGCTAACAGTTTTTACCGATAACCGCGAGTTTTCCGAATAGATCGGTTGTGCCATCAACCGATATTTGAGGAGCCGCACCAGTACGACGGCTCTCCGAAGCCGTCGAGTGCGCGGCGGGTTCGGAGACCCGTCGTACGGACGGGTCCGCTCGCGGTGCGGAGGCAACCATCGTGAACATAGACAAACTAGGCAGAACGCTTCGCAAAGAATTGACGCGAAGCCCGAAGAAGACCGCGATGTTGGCACTGGGCTGCGTTGTCGCGTTGTACTTTTGGGCGCCGCTGGTTTGGAAGTGGCTGCCGGGCACGAAGGCTAGCGGCGGCGGCCCAGCGGCAGCGATGGCTGTGAGCAGTGTCACCGCGCCACCCGCGATTGCGTCGGCGCAGAAACAACCGACCGATAAGTCAGTGAACAAATACGGCTGGGATGAATTGGTTCGTTGGATGGGACTCGATCAACGCACAAAACCTGCCATGCTCGATACCGACTTTCGTAGCCCGTTCCGATTGACCCCCGCGCAGCAGCAGATGCTGCGCCAAGAGCCGACGGCTGATTCCGCTGATCCGCACGTCGCGGCTACGAATATCGAAAGCCAGCCGCTGGACCTCTCGCCGCGGCAGCTTGGCTTGGTGTTGAGCGGCACGATTGTCGGCCCGCGCGTGCGAGTCGCCACGATTAACGGCAAGACATATCGCGAATCCGCGCAAATCATCGTCAGCATGTCTGGCAGCGCCGCCGAGCAAGTTGACAGTGCCGAAAGCGCGGCGAGCTCACAACGAATCGAATTCATATTGACCGAGGTTCATCCCCACAAAATTGTGTTGGTGCGAGCGGGAAAGCCGTATGAACTGGCCCTCCAGCGCGCCACATTGGCCGGCGACGAACAGTTAATCCTCAGCCGAACGTCATTGGAAGACAATTAGAGGTCGTTTAAAACTCGTAGCCGAAGTTGTAAAACTTCGGAATTCTCACGAATTCCGCTACGAAAAACCTACGAGGTCATGGAAGACCGATGCACAGTTACTTACGTTTCCTATTGCTGGGTGCATTTGCGGCCGCCGGCGTCGGCATCGCAATCTCTCTGGCTCTGCACACGCGGCTGACTTCCCAGGACGCGGACTCGACTGCGGCACAGGCGTTCTTCGCCGGCAAGGCGAAAACGCCGAGTCAAGTATCGTTAGAACATGAAACTCCAACCGAAGACGTTGCAGAGAAAGTCTCGGCAGATCCCGATACTGTACAGGCCCGAGTTCAACTGACGTCGGCGCAGGTTGAAGTCCAGCCCGCATCCGTCTCGCAGTCCGGCGTCAACATCGCCACGAGTGAAGTCCCCGCGCAGTACGCACCCTATCACGGAGCCGTGACGCAACAGATTCAGCAGCTTCAAGAGACATTGGTTCGCGCGGCGGACGTCACCAAGCAAAGTCAACTAGAACGCATCGAGAAAACGCTCGACCGCGTTCAAGAAGCGGCGCAGCAGAACGAGCGGATCTTGAACGCGGCACTGACGACGATGCTGCAAACGTCCCGCAGTCAGCCGCCCGTCACGACCGTCGCACAAGTGACGCCGCAAGAGAGCAACGCCGTTGATCCGTTCGCCGAACCTTCACTCGTAGCGCCGTCGGCGCCAAAGCCTGACACACAGCCGGGCTCGCCGACGGATCCACAGGCCGAGCCTCCGGTGCCTTCGCTTTTCGCGCCGGGCGGTTTACCGGGCACCGGCAACGAAGCGGCCGAACCGCTGCCCGAACCCAAACCGGCGCAAGCCAAAGTTCACAAAGACGAAGGCGACGACAAGCTCACGATCAACACGCGCAACTCCGATATCCGCGAAGTGCTGGAGTTGCTCAGCGAACAGGCGGGCCTGAACATTCTGGCCACCAAGAACGTGCAAGGCACCGTGTCCGCGTCGCTCACGAACGTCGATATTCAAACTGCGCTGGATGCCATCCTGCGGTCCACCGGCTTCGTGGCTCGCCGCGACGGAAATTTTATCTATGTCGGCCGGCCCGAAGACCTGCAGGACATGGACAACTTGCAGGAACAAATCGGCACGCGGATTTACCGCACGAACTACGTCAAAGCGGCCGAACTGCAAACACTGATCGCGCCCATGCTGACACCACAGATCGGCGTGACGACCGTCTCCAGCCCAGCGAAAGTCGACATCCCCGCCAGCACCACGCAAACCGGCGGCGACGACTTTGCCGGCGGCGAAGTGCTGTTGGTCCGCGACTACGAGGCCGTGCTGCGGCAAATCGACGAGATCGTGGTCGAAGTCGACCAGCGGCCGCAGCAAGTGGCCATCGAGGCCATGATCCTGAGCGTGAATCTGAAGGACACGAACAAGCTGGGCGTCAATTTTGAAGTGCTGCGCGACAAGAACAACGTGCGTTTGGTGACCGGCTCGCCGCTGGCCAACCTGGCCAGTATCAACGTGGCCAACGGCGGTTTGAACTTCGGATTCCTCGACGGCAGCCTGGCGGCGTTCATCGATGCCTTGGAAACCGTGGGCGACACGAACGTCATCGCGGCGCCGCGGCTAATGTGTTTGAACAAGCAGCGAGCAGAAATCCTGATCGGCGATCAAAAGGGCTTTGTGAGCACGACGCAAACGGAAACCGCGACAACGCAAACGGTCGAGTTCCTCGATGTCGGCACGCAGCTTCGCATCCGTCCCTTCATTTCCAGCGACGGCATGATTCGCATGGAAGTGCACCCGGAACTTTCGACCGGCGACGTGCAACTGGTCGGCACGTTTGCGTTGCCCAATAAAACGGTCACGCAAGTCACCACGAATATCATGTGCTACGACGGCTGCACCGTGATCCTCGGCGGTTTGATCCGCGAGGATCTGGCCACCTCGGCCAGCCAAATCCCGTTTGTCGGCAGCTTGCCCGTCATCGGCACCGCCTTCCGTCGCAAGACAGACACCACGACGCGCAACGAACTGATTGTGCTCATCACGCCACGCATCGTGAACGAACCGCACGCCGCGCAGGAAGGGGCACAAGCGAGCGGCGAGTTCTTGCAACGGCAGGCCATCTACGCCGACAAAATGAGCCCCATCGGCAAGCGTCATTACGCTCGCCGCTACCTGCGTCTGGCGCAATCGGCGTGGCAGAACGGCAACCCGCGCATGGCACAGCTTTACGTGAACTTGGCCTTGCACTTCGACCCCTTGAACGCCGACATCATCAATCTGCGAAACGAAATCATCGGCATGTCAGGTGCGAATCACCCGATGGTAAATCCGTCCGCTCCCGTCCGCCCCGTGCTGCCGTCGTGGCGCGATCCGGGCGGCGCTCCGCAGCGGTTGAACTGGCCGGCACAACCACCGGATTCAATGCCGCCGGGCGAAGTGTTCTTCGAGTCGGCGAAGAAGCCGAGTCCGCAAACGCCGAGCACGGCACCTTCAAAATCCAGCGTTTTAGAAACGGCTCAGAAGTCGAAAGAACAAGCACCAGGAATCGTAAAGGAAGCGCAGCCTACGCTGCGGTAATGAGTGAACATGATTCGACAAGCCGCGATGGCAAGGCACGCGACGCAGTGCGCGGTACTCAGTACTCAGTCTTCACGACTAAGTGCCCAGTACTCAGTACCCAGTACTCTGCACTCAGTACGTAGTACCCAGTGTTTAGTTCTTTGGGTCGTCACGTTGGCAGCGACCGTAGTCGGCTGCTCGACATTACATCTGCCCGTGTCAGCCAAGCGCGAGTCGTCGCGCGAAAAGGAACAGCAGCGCGAGCAGGTCGTGCAGACCTTTGAGCAACGCCGCAATGAAGCTCAATGCCGGGCGGCACTGGCCCGTTGGCAACAAGGTGATGCCGCGGGCTGCAAGTCGCTGCTGCTGCAACTGCTCGCCCACTCGCCCGGCGATCGCGAAGCGCAGCGGCTGCTGGCCGATCTGTACTTGGCCGAAGAAAAACCGGCCGAAGCGCTCCAGCAACTTCAAGCGTTAGTCAAGCAACATCCCGACGACGCTCAAGCCCATCACTCCCTCGGCCTGCTGCTGGAATCGCTGGGTCACACGGACCAGGCGATCGAGCATTTCGAACTGGCCGTCGAACTAGAGCCAAAGAACGAACTCTATACCCTCAGCCGCGACGCTGCATCCGAGTAACACGCAGCATCCCGCTCGTTGTAGCAGAACTCGCGCAAGGGTCAGTCGTTCAAAATTCAGAATTGCTGGGG
>JBGTKH010000646.1:0-4579 GCA_041744735.1 Pirellulaceae bacterium
TGGTCGGACCAATTGAAAAGCTTCGGCCGCCGAGCCACCGACCGCCTCATGGGCCGGCGTGCGACGGACGACACGCGCACTCGTCGCACCGAAGACCGCGACCGCTCAATCGTCGCAGCCACGTCAACCTCCAACGGCCCACTCATCGCACGCCGCGGCGAAGATCGCGACACACCGTCACCTGCCGACGTTCAACCCCCCGCCGACCGCCGCACATCCCGCGACCGCCGCGCCTCGGGCCAGGCCTCATAGCCAGAGGCATTTGCATCCTTAATGCAATGCCCGAAATTGCTCGTGCAGTCGTCGCACCAACTCCAGCAGTTTCGGCTTCACCGCGTTTGTATCCGCGCTAGTCGCTGGTGCTTGCGGTGTTTCGCTGCTTGACATTTGAGGGGACGAGCCGTAAGCTGCCGTTTGTTCTGCCTTTCTGAAGATTGCTTCTCGGCGACAATTCGAATTAGACGGCCATCATCGCCGAGAAGCACAGATTTGGCACCCGGGATAGGCGGCCGGTTCGCCGCCCAATAATTGTTCGTCGGCAAAGTATGTCTCCCATGATTGCCGTGCAAACCATCACAACATCGTGGACAAAATCGTCGCGCGGCGAATCGCTCGCGACATTGCGTAGTCGTATCTCGAAGCAGTTGCCGTTACGACTCTCCGACCAATTTGCGCCGCTGCTTTGGCACTCGGTTCTCTACTCGGAACGCAACAGATTCACTGAACCGTTTGCCGTAAATGTCGCCACGCATTGCGACAACAACAGATTTGGGTGCACCAACGCCGAACTCGAACTACATGATGATTCGGCGACTCTGATATATCGGTACCAGACTGGCGCTCCAGCACGTCGGTTCTTCGACAAAACCGGGACTTGTGTTGCTCCCGAACATTCGATCGAGATTCCGCCTAATCGCTGGGCATCGATTGAATACAATGGCCGGTACTCCTGCATCGACACAGGTAATTGGTGGTACGAACATGTGGTCGTCAACGTGGCAGTGGCATCCGTTATTTCGGCAAACGTCTTTATGGCTTCAAGTCCCCTCGAACGCTATACTCAGCTTGCACATCTTCGCTGACATCGAGAAATGCCGGCGAACAATCCGATGCACGGGAGCGGCGAAGTCGGGCGGATTTACAATTGAGACTCAATCGTCGCCGCCGCCAGCCATATTTGGTCGACAATCGCTTGTTGGGTGAGAAGTTCAAGCAGCACTTCTGTCGCGGCTTGAAGCGGCTGCATCGCAATGGGCAGGTAAAGTTTCAGCCGCCGCCTCCCCCAGCAATCCCACCGCTTAGGTCACGCGGCTTGCAGATGCGGGTTCCGCCGCACCGCATCCGCAGATCTCGATGGAGGTCGACGGGGGTGGCTGGGGCTGAGCTTCGAAGCCCCAGCGGCGTGGCACTCGTGCCATATCAGTAGACTTTTGAGCAGTGGTCATTGCGACAGAAGAAGCAGTACCGAGTACTCAGTACGGACAACTGACCACGGACTTCTTCTACCGCTCGCTCGGCTCTTCCAGGTACGTGTAGCCGTGCAAGCCTTCTTCGTAGAACCGCAGCAGACGGCCGGCTTCTTGGTGGTCGAGGCGGTTTTCGTGGACGGCTTTTTCTACCGCGGTTTGCAGGCGGTTGATCAGGTCGCGACCGTTGAATTGCACGTATTGCAGCACTTCGTTCACCGTGTCGCCTTTGATGATCGTTTGCAGCACGACTTCGCCTTGCTCGGACAGGCTGACGTGCACCGTGTTGGTGTCGCCGAACAGGTTGTGCAGGTCGCCGAGGATTTCCTGATAGGCGCCAATCAGAAACGACGCCAGGTAATACGGCGAGCCGTCGAAGGGGTGCAGCAGCAACGTGCGGCGGACGTCGCGGCGGTCGATGAACTGTTCGATCTTGCCGTCGGAATCGCAGGTGATGTCCCCCAGCACCGCGTGCCGCACGGGGCGTTCGTGCAGGCGGTGAATCGGCATCACGGGGAACAGTTGCTTGATGGCCCAACTGTCGGGCATCGACTGGAACAGCGAGAAGTTACAGAAGTACGTGTCGGCCAGCATGCGGTCGAGGCCTTCGAGCTCTTCCGGCACGAACTCGACTTGTTCCAGCAACCGTTGGATCTTGTGGCAGATGGCCCAGAACAAGTTCTCGGCTGTGCAGCGCTGGTCCAGCGGCAGGTAGCCGGTACAGAACAGGTTCATGGCGGTTTCCATCGCCTGTTGAGCGTCGTGGAAACCTTCCAACAAATTGCGCGTCGAGAGGCTCTTGTGCGTGTCCAGCAGATCGTGCAGCGGCTGTTCGGCGTCGTCGGCCACTTTGTCCGGCACTTCGCCGTTGCCCTGCCCGGCAACTCCCGGCACGCCGAACACCAGCAGGCTGTGATAGGCCACGATGGCCCGGCCGCTCTCGGAGATGATGTTGGGATGCGGCACGTCCGACTCGTTGCAAATGCTTTGAACGTGGTACACGACGTCGTTGGCGTATTCTTGCATCGTATAGTTTACGCTGGACTCGAAATTCGTCTGCGAACCGTCGTAGTCCACGCCCAAACCGCCGCCCACGTCCAGGTACTCCAGCCCCGCGCCGCGCTTAACGAGATCCGCGTACGTGCGAGTTGCCTCGATTAACGCCGCTTTTACATGGCGGATGTTGGTGATCTGGCTGCCCAGATGAAAATGCAGCAGCTTGAAGCAATCCGACATGCCGTGTTTGGCCAGCTCATCCACCGCGTGCAGAATTTCGCTGACCGTTAGGCCGAACTTCGAGCGATACCCGCCCGAGCCTTGCCAGCGGCCCGCTCCCTTCGCCGCCAGCTTCACACGCATGCCAATTTGCGGCCGCACGCCAACCTTTTCCGAATACTTCAGGATCAGATCCAGTTCCGTGTATTTTTCCACGACCGGAATCACGCGGCGGCCGATTTTCTGGGCCAGCATCGCCATCTCGATGAATTCGGCGTCTTTGAAGCCGTTGCAGATGATCGGCGTGTCCGCGTCGGTCATCGCCACCACGGCCAGCAGTTCGGGTTTGCTGCCCGCCTCCAGGCCGAAGCCGTATTGCCGGCCGTACTCCAGAATCTCTTCAACCACGTGCCGCTGCTGATTGACTTTGATCGGATACACGCAGGCGTAGCGGCCTTTGTAGTCGTATTCGCGGATTGCGTTCTGAAACGTTTCGTGGATTTCCCGCAGACGGTCCTTCAGAATGCCTTGAAAGCGGATCAACACCGGCAGATCGACGCCGCGAAGCTGCAGCCGGTCGACCAAATCCTTCAGGTCGATCGAACGGGCCGCATCCTTCGTGGGATGGACCAGCAAATGACCGTCGCGATTGACCGAGAAGTACCCCTTGCCCCAGCGCGGCACTTCGTACAATTCGCTGGTGTCGGTAACGCTCCAACGCTCGTCAGCACTTTTGAGCATTCAACTGCCTCCCACGTGACTCACACGATTCAGAAAGCCTGCGAAGTGTCCAGGAAAACGCAACATGATAACCTATTCTGCTCACGCGCAACATGCCCCGTACGGCAACGCCGTGAAGCATTTTTCTCAAGTGTAGTAGCGGTAGGGCGCAAGCCCTCCGGTGAGTCACGTCGTGCGAAACACCGTATGGCTTGCGCCATCACGCTACAAATTACTTCACAGCGCTGCCCGTTCGAGGTGTTGTGATGCCGCTTGAGTTGCAGTGGATTGCCAGCAGCCGAGCCAGTTGCTTGCACGCGGCAGAGGCCGTGTGCCGGGGCGAGCGGTTGGTGGACTCACGTCTGGCCGATGCGATCGCGGAACCCGCAGCCGCGCTCGAGCGCGAAATCAACGCGGCCGAGATCCGTTCGGCCGACTTTTGGCAGCATGTGGTGCCGCTGTCCGTGAGCATCGAGAGTTTTTCTGAGCTGGCAGAGACGATGCTTCGCAAGATTGGCGGGGCATCATCTGTCGATGAACTTCTCGTGGAGACATTTGCTACAAAGCTCGCCGACGTTGAATCCGCGGCCCTTGCCGCACTACCGCACCTCGAACGGCAGTTGTCACTGCGTGGCGGCCCGTTGCGCGAACTTTGGGAAGCTCGCGGCCCGGGTCTGATACGCAGATTGGCTCGGCTGACGGACGAAAGTATTAATCTCGCGCGTGCCGACGTAATCCTGGTCCATCCCGCATTGGGCGGTGCGGGTCAGGCTCACTTGCCGTATCAATCGGTGCGCATCGAGGCGATGCTTACCAATCCGCTACCGAACTTGCCCGAAGTCGTGCGGCTGGGTTGGCTGCTCGCTCAACTGGCGTTCGCCCAATCCTCGCTCGCCGAAACAATTTCGACCGACCGCGTCGCGCACGTCTCGCGGCTCGCCATGTTGCCGGCGGTACTAATGGCGGCCGAGGAAGTCGAATTGGCTCACTGCGACCGCGCGACATTGGCCGTTGCGTGCGAAGCGTGGCATGTTAGCTCGACTGAAAACGTGGATCGCGCGGAGTCGCTCCTGCAATGGTGGCAATGGTACGTCGATTCTCGGCCAAGCTGGACCGATGCCGTGTCGTCGTTTAACCCGTAGCCGCAGGCGAGGGAAACTGTGGCGGCACGGACAACC
>JBGTKH010000647.1:0-3223 GCA_041744735.1 Pirellulaceae bacterium
CGTCGGGGTCGCCGCCGATGTCCGTCAAGACAATCAATCGTGGCCGCTGGTCCGCGGGCAAACTTCCGGCGATGCAATTGACAAGCAGTAACGCAAGCCAGAGCAAAATAGGGATTCTCATCACCTTTGCATCTCCGCTCGCCAGTCGGGCGCGTTCTACGGTTTCAACATAATGCGGACTCAACCACTCGACGCGGTAATCGTCGCGGTCAGCCGATTCGGAACAAGGGGCTGTTTCGACCAATGTTCACCAATTTGTTGGACGAACTCCGCACATACAACTTTGGCGCGGTGAATCAACCGGCCTGCGCTCTCGCGCCGGATGTAGATGCCCTCCATCGGCCCGTCATATAGGCACGATGCGCCGATCAACCGTGGGATTTCGGCCAGACTAAATACACCGGAATCGACCTTCGGCACGGCAGCCAATTTCAGTTCGCCCACCAGTTCATCGCGGCGAGCACAACTCAGGAAGCGTTGCTCGCCCTTATCGAAGACATCGAAGGCGAGGAAAAAATCCGGCAGCCGGGTGTAGTGGATCGAGTGACGGGCGTAGCACCACTCGCCGAAAAGAATGAAGCGATCCTCCAAGGCATTGAACAACCGCGTTTCATGCCCAGACAACCACGACCACAGCGGCGCGAACTGGCCTTTGATCCCAGGCTCCACGAAGTTGCCCCGGTTCTGCACTAGCAGATTTCCGTGCGCGTCGACCGAAACGCCGACGTTAGCGCCATCGACCTTTTCCTCGACGGTCACGGGCTGGCCCAGAAACGATTCGGCTTCCGCACGCGTCAGAACCTTATCTTCTCTCGCGGCAGCCGTGCCCAACCAAAGCAGATGCGGCGTCGTCGGAAATTTTACGAAGTCTGGGCTCATCGCAGTCGCTTGGTCTTTCGCTTTCGAATCTCTTCCAATTCGCGGCGACAAAGCACCTCGAGTCGGATGCCGTGCCTTGCGAGACTTAGTTCCCAACCGAGCCACTTGCTGTCCGCCGATTCGAGGATTGGCGGCCTTTCCGGGTGTGCGTTCGCCGCCGCGACAAACTTTCGATCAGCCGGATCAAACGCCGCTTCCAATGCTTTGTCCGCCGGAAACTCCGCAAACAAGGTCTGTTCCTGATTGAGCGATGTAATGATCACAGGCGATACGTGTTTGGCGACGGCTTGGACTTGGAGCAGCCACTTGAGAAAGGCACTTCCGGGCGTCGGAGACCGATTGGCCGAAAGCTTGTTGTGATATTCGCCCATGATAATCCGAGTTTCGTCCAGCACGACTTGTTCTGATGCCTTGACACGCTCCAGCCGCGTCAAGCACTCAGCCACGCATGCCGCGGTCATCTGCGGAGCCTTGCCATCTGCGACAAGCAGCACGTTGGTATCGATGACGATGGCCGTCATTGCCCGACCTCCGTTTGCGGTGCTTGCTGACGGCGGCGAGCAGCCGCTTTTGACATCGCGAACAGATCGCCCATGCTGTCCCCGAAGAACTTGTCCGGCCAATTGACGATGTTGCCATCTTCATTGAGCTGCAGAGTTTCGAGTTTCGACTCATTCCCGGTGGTGTGGGCGAAATAAGCCGCCACCTGATCCTTCGTTATCGGGTGTGCCTCGTCGGCTTCCGCGATCCGCCGCTGGAGACGATGCAGGAAGTGCTCGGAGTGCGTTTCGATGATTAACTGAATCTTCCGTTCCTTGCCCTTCTCGAGGGACGTAAGCACGTCAATGAATAAGTCGGCCAAGTGAGCTTGCGCTCGTGGGTGGAGATGAAGTTCTGGCTGCTCAATGAACAGGATCGAACCCGCTGGCGCATAGAAACATTGCACGACCACCGGCAGGACTTGCGAAATGCCGAAGCCCACATCGGGCAGGTCCACCAACAGGGGCGAACCGGGCGTCCTGACCTTGACCTCGTATTCTTTGCGATGGCGGGAAATCTGCCGCACCTCAAACTCGTCGATCAGTTCAAGTTGCTGGAGTTTCTCGGCGATGAATTGCAGGAACCTCTTCCATTTTCTGTTCCCGGTGCTGAGTTGCCTGTCTTTGGCGGCGAGGAGTGCGCTGATCGTGTTCTCGCCGGAATATCCCACACTCTCCGGCTCGCGGCCCGTCCAGTTGTAGAGTCGCTCGCCCTTGGAGCGAAGCGGCCCAAGGTAGTGAACCGATCGCAGTAGACGTTCCATTTGGAGGCTGAAATCCTGCACGAAGTCCGCGTTTTGGTAAACGGCCGAAACGCTATCTGGAAAACCGTAGAATCTGGTTGGAGCGTCCAATGGCCTCGCACCTCCTGGCTTCCGGAAGAGTACATAGGGCGTGGCACCGAGCTTGTAACCAGTATTCGTCTCCCGCTTCCGTTCAATCCAGACCCGCATCGCCTGTTCGCCGTCCCTCGTGAGTTGGTATTCGAATCGGTTCACGGTAAGGAAAGGATGCTTACCAGCGACCATCCCGATTTTCGCCTCAAAACGCATTTCGTCGCCGGTGCATGCGAAATTCTCGCGTGGGTCTGTCACCGTCAGCGACTCCGGCAACTGCCACTCAAAGCTGAACTCCAGTCTTTTCTTCACGTTCCGGCCAAAGACCAGATCCTCGAACGAGCCGAGATTCACAGGCGTGTTCGCGTCCCCGGGAAAAATGACCATCTTGCGGTCCGACGAATCCACCGTCTGCTTCAGCATCAACAGAAACTGCTCAATGCTGCTCTTGCCGGAACTGTTCGTGCCGAAAAAGACGGTCAACGGTGCCATCCGGATCGGCGTCGTGTCTTTCCAGCCCTTAAAGTTTTTCAGATGGAGTTGAGTTAGCATAGTTTTTGCTTCGTTCACTCGCCATTTCGCGTATTGCGTCGGCTTCGTAACACATCGCCCGCAGTATCAGGGATTTTAGTCGGTGGGCGCGGACGCTGGGAGTGTAGCGGCGGCGCCGTGCGGCGGGGGTGGCTGAGGCGGACTCTTTGTGGAAAAGCCACCCAATCATTCAGCCCGTCACTGTCGCCCAGGCCATGTCCGCC
The DNA here is from genome assembly GCA_041744735.1 of Pirellulaceae bacterium. Taxonomy (GTDB): domain Bacteria; phylum Planctomycetota; class Planctomycetia; order Pirellulales; family Pirellulaceae; genus JBGTKH01. Next base: position 3,010 of record JBGTKH010000647.1, read on the forward strand.
GCCGCAAGCGGAGCGCGCTTCGTCACAATCTGGCGTCTACAGACGGTCACGCCAATAGCCGGGCTTGCGCTTTCCATGCGCGATGGCGATGATCTGCACCACGTCTTCCGTGACGCGATAAACAACGATGTACGGAAACCGCTTCATGAGATAACGGCGCGTGCCGTGCAGGTAACTGGCCCAGCGCTCGGGCGTCTGGCGAATGCGCTCGATG
>JBGTKH010000648.1:0-2918 GCA_041744735.1 Pirellulaceae bacterium
GTCCTTGTCCTGCATCGTCGCGACCAGCGCCGGCACGGCTTCACTGGCCGCCGGTCCCAATTCGCCCAGCGCGGCGGCCGCATTGCGGCGCTGCTGCTGCTTACCCTGCTTGAGCGTTTCCACCAGCGCCGGCACGTCCGCGGCGGTGGGACTTGTGAAAATGTCCCTGCCGTCAGCGGACCCTGCGAATAAACACACCATCAGACCAACGCACCATGTTTTCATTGCTGCTCTCCTAAGAAATGACGCCAGATAAGATGGAACTTGGCGATTATACCACGCGGACCGCCACAAGGCACTTTTCCGGCGAAGTGCCTATCGTCCGTCCGACAATCTGTTATAACACGGGCGTCTTTTTGGCGAGACCATTTCCTCCGCGGTAAGTGGTAGCGGAATTCGTGAGAATTCCGAAGTTTGACAACTTCGGCTACGGAGCCAGTCATGCAAGGTGGCGAGTCCCAATTCGGTTCGGGGCCTGGATCTTTCGATCCTAACAATCCCTATCGACCGGCTGCTCACGGGCCGGGCGGACCGCAACACCGACGTAGTTCGGCGGGAATCATCATCGCGATCGTCGCCGGAATCGGTTTGGTGGGCGTGCTCGTGTGCTGCGGCTTGTGCGGCGGGCTGGGGTATTTCGGAATGAATGTGTTTTCCGAACAGGTTGCCAACGAGCTGCGCGATAATCCAATTCTGCGGGAACACATTGGCGAGATTCAGAGTTTCACGCTAAACTTCACCGCCACGGCCGCCCACGATTCCGAGGACGTATTTGTGTTCGACGTGCAGGGGAGCAAAGGACAGGGCGTCGTCACCGCCGAGTCGCAGACGATACCGGATGACAGTGAAGCAGTGATTTCCGCCACGTTACGCTTGCCGACTGGTGAAGTTATCGATCTGCTGCCCGAGAACTAAACGTATCATTTCATAACGGTTCAAAACCACACGCGATTAAAGGAGCCAATCATGGCGCAAGGATTTGGTGACTATCCTTCTCAACCACCGCCGCCCAAGAAATCGAACAAGACGCTGTTCATTATTTTGGGCATCGTGGGGGTCGTGGCAGTGCTGGCCGGCGTCTGCTGCTGCGGAGGGCCGGGCATCCTGTTCTACTTCGGCATGGGCGTGCTCGACGAAGCGATGGCTACCGAATTGCGCGGCAACGCGACTTTCCGTCAGCACCTCGGCGAATTGGAAAGTTGCAAGGTGAACTTGATAAAGACCGGTGAGATCGGAGAGGACGGCGTGATCGTGTTTGACGTCGTGGGAAGTCAAGGCTCGGGTACAGTCACCGCGCGCATTCAAGAGGGCGGTGGCACGCAGGTCATTCAGCAGGCCACCCTGAACCTGCCCAGCGGGGAAGAGATTGAACTAATAACAAATTAGGTTCAGTCGTTTAACCGCAAGCCGCAGGCGTGCGTTTCAGCGACCCGCAACGTCATCCCGCGCGCGCCTGCGGCTTGCGGTTAAACAGACTACGACGGACTTGGTTCCGTCGTCGGATCGCGGAAGCGGTAACCGACGCCGCGCACGGTTTCGATCAGATCGGCGTGGGTTCCCAGTTTTTTCCGCAGCGCTCGGATATGCACGTCGATCGTGCGCTCCATGACCATCGTGTCCTCGCCCAGAGCTGCGTCAATCAATTCGGCGCGCTTGAAGACGCGGCCGGGTTGCCGGATCAACGTGTCGAGCAGCCGGAATTCGCTGCGTGTCAACTCAACCGGCTTATCGCCAGCGGTGACGCGATGCCGCACACGGTCGACCGTGATGCCGCGGCAGTTGGTCACCTCGTCGGCACCGAATTCGACGCCGCGGCGGCGCCGCAAGGCTTTCAGCCGCTCCAGCAGCACCTTGACGCTGAACGGCTTAGTTACGTAGTCGTCCGCGCCGAGCGAAAAGCCGATCAACTCGTCGGACTCCTCGGCCTTCGCCGTGAGCATCAAGATTAACGCCTCGCGCGTGGCCGGGTCGGCGCGCAGCCGGCGGCAAACTTCCAGACCGTCTACGACCGGCAACATCAGATCCAGAATCACGACATCGGGCGATTTTACGCGCGCCTGATTCAGCCCATCCTGTCCGTCGTAGGACAAGATCACCTCGTAACCCGCCTGCTTCAGATTGTAAGCGACCACGTCGGCCAGCGAACGGTCGTCTTCAACAATTAGAACCTTTGCTATTCCCATCGTTCTTTCTAGCGAGTCATTTGAGCGGCCACGTTTTTGTGCCGGACGATGTCGCCTTCCACTAAGTAAATCACGTCCTCAGCGATGTTCGTGGCGTGGTCCGCGATACGTTCAATATGCCGCGAGGCCGAGAAACAGTAGAGCGCCGGCGCCACCGCGTCGGGGCTTTCGCGCATCGCGTCTTGCAGTTGATTGATGACTTCCACGTTGAGCTGATCCACGGTGTCGTCCAGCGACAGGACTTGGCGTGCCGACTGTGCGTCAAGATTGACAAACGCATCGAGTGCGGCCCGCACCATCTGTGTGGCCAGCGTCACCATCTCGCGCAGCGTGGCCGGAATGGGGAACTCGGGATGGTCTCGGAGACTCCGTGCCCGCTCGGCGATGTTCACGGCCAAATCGGCGATCCGTTCCAAATCGTTGTTCAACTTCAGCACCGTGGCGATGCGCCGCAGGTCGGCAGCCACCGGTTGATGCAGAGCCAGCATCTTCAGACATTCTTCTTCGATGCGCACTTCGCGGCGGTCGATCTCCGGGTCGGCCGCGGCGACCTCGGAAGCCATTTCATACCGCCGTTCGCTCAAAGCCCGCGTCGCCTTGTCGATCATCTCCTCGACGCGAGCCGACAGCGACAAGATCTCGCGGTGCAAGTTGTCCATGTCGTGCTTCAGATGCTTGCTCATGGCTGATTTTATAGGGCTGGAGTGTGAAGGTTGTGTAAAGGTAGCGTGAAGA
>JBGTKH010000649.1:0-8437 GCA_041744735.1 Pirellulaceae bacterium
CGACTCAGCCGTATTACGGCCAGCCCGCGCCGTACGTTGCGCCGGGGACAACGTATCCGAGCTATCCGCAGCAACCGCCAGCCATGTTCCCCAGCGGCCTGGGGAGCCCCGGCAACTGCCCGCCCGGCACGTGGGGACCGAATTGCGGTTGGGCCAGTCCGCAACAGGGCCCGTATCTGCGGTTGTTCTCGGACCTGCAAGTTCGCTACACGTGGGTGAACGGCAATGAGGCGCGCGAAGTCGACATCAACGACATCGAAGGCCGGGCCACGATGAACATTCCGAATTTCTTTCACAGCGGCCAGCCGCTGCGGATCTCGCCCGTGTTCGGCTATCACATGTTGCAAGGGCCGGTGACCGACCCGACCGCCACGCCGCCATTTCTGGCCGATCTGCCGTCGCAGGTGTATAGCATTTACGGCGAAGTGGGCTGGGACCCGCGGCTGAATCCGCAGTTCGGCGCGGAACTGACGGCCAGCGTCGGCTTGTTTAGCGACCTGCAAACCTTCACCACCGACAGCATCCGCATACAAGGCACGGGCCTGGCTGTGCTGAACTTTACACCGACGATCACGTTGAAAGCCGGCGTGACGTATCTCGACCGCTTGCGAGTGAAACTGTTGCCGGCCGGCGGCATTCTCTGGCAGCCGAACCCACAGACACGTTTCGACATTTATTTCCCGAAACCGAAGCTCGCCCGTTATTGGACCACGCTGGGCAACACGGACGTGTGGTGGTACTTGGGCGGCGAGTACGGCGGCGGAAGCTGGACCATCGAGCGTTTTGCCACCGGTACCACCGATCAAGTGGACATCAATGACATTCGCGCTTACGGCGGGCTGGAGTGGGTTGGTTTCCGCGGCCTGACGGCGTTTGTGGAAGGCGGCTATGTCTTCGAGCGCGAAGTCATCTTTCGCCGCGCGCCCGCCGATAGCTTCGACATGACCGACACGTTCATGGTACGCGGCGGTCTTTCCTTCTAGGGCGTGCCGCAGGCAGCGATGACCGCGAGATTCATGTGTCATGAGAGCAAGCCGCGGCAATCACACGTTGAGTCTTACATTGGCAGCCTTGTGGACATCACAATTTGGAGTCGTTGCCAATGCCAACGTAGCCGAAGTCGTGAGACTTCGGTCGTTTAGTAACGTCTTCGAGTTCCGAACTCTCACGAGTTCGGCTACGAGCATTATCGAGCGAACACGCGTTGAGATCTACTTAATCGTTTGTCTGATTGCATTTTTTGCTACCGTCGCGTCCGCCTACGAACCGCCGATCGAACGGCTACCGGCAATCGAAGCTCTACCGTATTCGGACTCCGGTAATCGCAACGCGCGGCTCGCGAGTGGTTTTTCGAACGATACGATCCCCGGCGAATTGGACGGATTGAGCCGTCAGCCGCCCGCGTTCGTCTATCCCGGCGCGTTGCCGAATTCGCGGTTTGAAGACGAATTCTACGAATTGCCCTCAACGCGTCTGTCGCCCTATAAAGACGGATTCTTCCAGAAGCTGGCATTCAGCGGCGCGTGGCTTGACGGCGGCCGCGTGGACGACCTGAGCATCACGGAACTGAAGCTGTCGCTGACAGTCGCACTGCCGCTGCCGACGCGCGATCACCCGCTGTTGATCACGCCAGGTTTTGAAACGCGGTTTCTCCACGGGCCGATCACGCCCGATCTGCCGGGGCAAGTCTACAGTGCGTACGTGCAAATGCTCTGGGTTCCGAAGCTATCGCAGCGCTGGAAAGCGGTGCTTGGTTTCGAGCCGGGCTCGTACAGCGACTTCGAGCAGGACGACGACGATGCGTTGCGGCTGCTGGGCCGCGCGCTGCTCCTATATGACTGGCGACCCGACCGGCTGCAATTGGTCTTCGGGGTCCTGCATCTGGACCGCGACGACGTGAACCTGCTGCCGGCAGGCGGCGTGATTTGGACGCCGACGGACAACGTGCGCTACGAAGTGATTTTCCCAAAGCCGAAGCTGGCACATCGCCTGTCGTTCGACGGGGTGCGCGAAAACTGGGTGTTCGTGGCCGGCGAGTTCGGCGGCGATACATGGGCCGTCCAGCGGGCCAACGGCATGCAGGACCGTTTGACGCTGCGTGATCTGCGGGTGACCCTTGGACTGGAACGCAAACGCGACGGCGGCGCGGGCGCCACGCTGGAAGTCGGCTACATCTTCGGCCGCACGGTTGAATACCGTACCACCACGCCGGACCTCAATCTCGGCGATACGTTCATGCTGCGCGGCGGAGTGGCGTACTAGTGCTTTGTCACAGCTTAGTTTTAGGGTTGGCCAACTGCGTGGCGTAAGCTTCCAGCTTGCGTTTCTGGGACGAAATCGGGTTGGCAAGCAGGATGCTTACCCCACTTTTTAACTTTGACGAAGCACTAGAGCACATTTCAAAACGGTAGCTGCACTCGCCAGAGTGCGGTAGGTAGCTGCACTCGCCAGAGTGCGGATGAAAGCCGGAAAAACCCGCGTTCTGGCGAACGCAGCTACGATCAGTTTAGATTTCGACAAGATCACCGCCGCAACGGCGCACTCTGCGGGGGTAATGGCGATGGCTTCAACGCGCCTAAGTTAGAGAGGTCCAAGAAACTGGCGTCATCGACTTCGACGCGATTGTCGTTTCGCCAATAGAGAATCTTGCGCGCGGCCGCGTGCGACGTGGGTCCGCCGATGCGTGTTTGCCGCCAGATCTCGGCGTCGGCCCGGCCGTTGCCTTCCAGCACCAGCAACTGTTTGGCTTCGGCGTACGAGATGCGTTCGGCGCGGGCGGTGAATGTTCTGCCTTCGACCAACGTGTTGCCGGTCGCTTCCAGTTCGAACGGCCGCCGGCCCGCCACGGGAGTGCCCATCTCGAGCACCGTCAGCTTGTCACATGTCATCAGCACGCCGTCTTCGCCCAGCCCATCGCGGCGGCTGGCGTCGAGCCTCTCATCCCACGATGCCACGGGTCCGTAGACGGTTTTCACTTGGTCGAGGAACTGAATCTCACGTTTGTTCACGTTGCCGACCATCGCGCGCTGAAAATCGACGTGCAAATAGTTGAGCCGATTCGGCGACGCACTGTCGCGGCGGGCCGCGGACGGTTGTTGGCCGCTGGGGGAGAGTGCGTCGCCGCCTCGCCGCACGCTATTGACCCAGCCCGGTCCGTCGGCGTAGATGCCGCCGGTCTGCTGATCGATCGACAGATTCCGCGATTGCATTTGGTCGAGCGACACCAGCTCTCGCAATTCATAACTGCGGTTTTCAATGTACACGCCGTCGCCGAACGACAACTCGCGGATATCAATGCCATCGGTCTGGCCGGGGTTGGCGAAGTCGACCCGGCGGTTCAACGTCACGTCGAGCGTACCGGCCAATGTGAACCGCTGATCGCTTTGAGCTTTTACGTCGCGCTCGAAATGCACCGTTACGCCGTTGAAGTCCATGCGGCCTTTCCAGCCGATCGTGATGTTCGCGGCCGGCGATTGTTGCTGCGAACTGCTGGGGAGCGGGCCGGGCAAATCGCGGCTCGCGGGCAACGTCATTTGGCCCGGCCCGTCGATCCAGAGCCGATTCGCGCCGCGGTCGAGTTGAATGGTCGCGCCGTTCATGGTCAAGCCGCGAGCCACAACCTCCGCCGGCTGGCCGGTTACCTTGGCGGTAGCTCGATCGGAACTGGCACTTCGCAGTTGTAGCAAGTTGCCTGTAATGCTCAGCGGTATCTGGCCCGGCTCGGCGGTCCGCATCACGGTTTCGACAAATCGCACGTTGCCATCGACCGTGACGTCTCCCACGCTGGTTTTCTCGCTTTGCCGAAGCAGTTGAACACGCAATAAGTCGCCGGTGACGTCGAACTTTTGTACGGGCAGATCGTCGCGACTGTCTCCCGCCACACCCAGCGGAGAACGGGCGAAGACCGGCGCGGTTGACGGCTGCCGCGGCGTCCCGCTTGCGGCCACCGTGTTTTCCGGTGCTGTTTCGACGAACCACGCTTCGAGCCGATTCGTACGGCCGGACAGTTGCGGCGAGTCGAGCTGCACCTGTCCCAGCGCCATCATGCGGTCGGGAACAATCGAGTAGCGAGTTTTTCCGTCGCCGCCTGCGGCCTGATCTTGCGGCACTTCACGCAGCCACAGATGAATCTCATCGCCTGCGAGTCCGCCCATCGTCGGAAACTTAACGTTCGCTCCGCCGGTCATCGAAACGACATGGTCTTGTTCGTGCGGCCTTAGCAACAGTTCCTTGTTCCACACCACTTCAAACGGTCGAGTTTGATCGTCGCCAAGCTGACCGCGAATCACACCCGGCCCGGCCGACCAAAGCTGGCCCAGTCGCCCCGGCTCCGCCATTTGATATTCCACCTGCAAGGCTTCGATGTCGTGACGCTCGTCGCGGAGCATCACCTTCTTGCTGTCTTCCAAGCGAATGCGACGAGTTTGCAGGTCGTACTCCAGCCGCTCGCCGCGAGCCGTGGCGCCGGCCGATGGTGCTCGCAGCACAACCGGATGGCCCGTGGCCACAATGCGCCGCACGTCAAGCGACGAAAGCCCGTCTTTCTCCTTTTGATTGCCAGCGTCGGCAATGGCCGACGGATTGCCCGCCGCCGCCGGCGCTCTCGCGGTCGTTTCAGCGGCCGCCTCACGCGGTGCGAAATGTACTTCCAAGAGTTCGCAGTTCAACTGATCGCTCGGCCCATCTGGGTTGAGCCGCATCACATCCACGCGATCTTCGAACGTGGCGATGTGCTTTTGGAAGTCGAATTGAAACGGGCCTTGGCAAGTGATCTCCAGCGGCGGCTGTGGCTTGTCGTCGCTGCCGACGTGCAGATGCACCTTGTCGACGTGTACCAGTTCCAGAGATTTCACGCCGCTCGGCGACGGCGATTTCTTTCGATTGTCGGCCGAGCCTTTGGGCGGCAGCAGTGCGATCGAGAGAATACGGCCGCTGCCGTGACTTTGGCCGTAACGAAAGCGCACATCGTGAGGCGTGAAAACCTGCTGCTCGTCGATTTGCACATTGCGAGTGACGATCTCCAGGTCGTCCCCTTTGCCGCGATCCGTTTCGGGGCTGTGGATTTTAATCTCGCCCAACAGCCGCCCGCCGATCAGCCGTCCGATTTCCGCACGGCCAAGATCCAACGGGCGGTCGAAGTGCAACAGCGCACCGTCGGGAGCCCGCATGATGACCGGCCGCGTGTCTTTCTCTTCGTTGGCCGGCTTATTGCCCGCCATGAAGACGAGCGTGAACGGCTTGACCTCCATGCGGCCGTCGTCCAGCGGCTTGTAATCTTGAAACAGCAGCATGCCCTGTTCGGTCTTCAAAACCTTCGGGCTTTCGCGTTCCCAAGCGTCAGGCGGAAACCACTGACTAAGCTGCTGACGATGTTCCGGCGCGGTCGGCGGCAGAATGGGTTCGCCGCCGGAAACTTCCTTCCAGCGAGCCTGAGGTTCAATCAGCGGCACAGCCAGCAGCGCGTACAACCAGTAGGCGGTCAGCACAACCGCGAAGCTGATGGCCAGTCGTTTTGCGTGTGTGATCACGAGGTGTATCTGCGAATAATGTCGTCCCAGCGTTTCTTGGACTTGAGCAGCATTTCGATCAACTCGCGCACCGCCCCGTGCCCGCCCGGCAGTTTCGTCACGTATTGGGCGGCCGTACGAACTTCGCCCACGCCGTCCGCCACGGCGACCGCTAGCCCCACGTGCCGCATCACGGGCAGATCGGCCAAATCGTCGCCGATGTAGCAAACCTGTGCGGGCTCCAGCCCGGCTTCCTTAATGATCTCCTGAGCGGCCGGCAACTTGTCTTCAAATCCTTGCCGCACGAACTCGACGTTCAACTCGGCCGCGCGCAACTTCACAATGTGCGACGTGCGTGCCGTCAAGATGCCGAACTTGTGACCCGCCCGCTGCCACAGCCGAATCCCCAGCCCGTCGCGCACGTGAAACTTCTTCGTTTCGATGCCCTGGTTGTCGTAAACGATGCCCCCATCGGTCAGCACGCCGTCGACGTCCGACAAGATCAGTTCGACGTTCTTCGCCCGTTCGTCGATTTTCATGTACGCACGACTTGTATCTAGAAGTTCAAAAGAAATAGACGTTGAGTGCCAACTAGTAGGATGGACGCCCTCGTCCGTCCAGACGGTTGTGTTTTTGCGAACGGACGGACGTGGGCGTCCGTCCTACGACTCGCCGCCGCTAGCAACGCCATCGCACCGCGCGCAGGCCGTCCCACCTATTGCCCGCCGGATTGTAGTAAGCACGCTGATTCGGGGCAATGTGAACGCGCCGCCGAGGGCTGGGTAGTGATACCATTTGACGAATTCGTAGGACGGACGCCCTCGTCCGTCCTATGTTTCACGCGGATTCGCTGTCGGACGAGGGCGTCCGACCTACAAACGGTATCACTACCGAGGGCGTCCGCGAATGGAAATGCCGCATTGGCCGGTGTATCATGTGCGATTCGGTTCAATGCTACACCTTGAATGACAGGGACTGCGAACATGACACGCCAGTTGTTTTCGATGCTGTTCGTGCTCGCCGTGAGTTGCTTGAGTACCGTTGTCGCCGCGGAATCGAAGCTGCAGAAACCGCACATTGCTCGCTCGAATTGTTTAACATCGCCGACGACCCGAACGAGAAAGTGAACCTGGCCGAATCTCACCCGGACAAAGTGGAACAGTTGCTCGCTCGATTGGCCCACTATCGCAAAGAAGCCGTTCCGCCACGCGGCCTCAATGACAATGAACCGGCCGGATACAAGGCGCCGAAAGTTTGGGGTGAGGCGGAGTGAGGGACGGGGGCTCTTAGCTTTTAGCTCTCAGCTCTCAGCTCTCAGCTCTCAGCTCTTGGTAATTCGTGATTCGTGATTCGTAATTCGCCTTTTACAGGAGACAGAATTCCATGGTCAACAAACTCGCCGGTCTGCTTGCCGGCACCTTGCTGCTCACGGTCACCCTTATGGCTCATGCTGAGGATGACCAAGACGCCGCGAAACCACTGCGCATCGGCATCATCGGCCTCGACACCTCGCACGTGATTGCTTTCACGAAGATTCTGAACGATCCTAATGCGGCGCCCGACGTGGCGGGCTGCCGCGTCGTGGTTGCTTATCCAAAAGGCAGCCCGGACATCGAATCGAGCGTCAGCCGAGTGCCGGGCTACACGAAACAAATCCAAGACATGGGCGTAGAGATTGTCGAATCGATCGACGAATTGATCGCGCGTGTCGATGCGGTGCTGCTGGAAACCAACGACGGCCGGCCGCATCTAGAACAAGTGCTGCCCGTGTTTCAAGCCGGCAAGCCGGTGTTCATCGACAAGCCGATCGCCGCCTCGCTGTCCGACGCGGTGGCCATCTTCGAGGCGTCGAAGAAGTACGACGTGCCCTCGTTCTCGTCGTCATCGTTGCGATTCGCCAAGAGCACGCAGGCGGCGCGAAATGGAGAGTACGGCACGATCACGCGCTGCGAAACGTCGTCGCCTTGCTCGCTGGAAAAAACGCACCCCGATTTGTTCTGGTACGGGATTCACGGCGTCGAGGCGCTGTTCACTGTGCTGGGCACGGGCTGTGAGTCGGTGCAGCGCAGTTCGGTTGACGGCAAGATCGTGGTCACCGGCCGCTGGCGCGATGGCCGCGTCGGCGTGTTCCGCGAAGACAAAGGCTACGGCGGCACGGCGACCGGCGACAAAGGCGAAGGCCCCGTCGGCAACTCGGACGGCTACCGCCCGCTGTTGGTCGAGATCGTCAAATTCTTCCACACCGGCAAACCGCCCGTCAGCGCCGCGGAAACGCTGGAAATCTACGCCTTCATGGAAGCCGCGGACGAGAGCAAGCGGCAGGATGGAGCGGAGGTGAGGTTGGACGACATTCTGAAGAAAGCGGGCGGCGGCAAATGACGAATGTCGAATGCCAAATGACGAAAGAATGACGAAGTCCGAATGACGAATATGGGGCGGCCAGAAGCGGGCGCGCGATTCGTTGTCGCTATTCTCTCGTTATGCTCCAGCGGTCGGCAACCTCCAGCAGTCGCGACAGGGGCAAATCGAAACCGGGAAGCAGGTCAATACAGTTCCAGGATTTGTTCGCCGCCGTGGGCCGAATTGCCGATGAGTTTGCGGCTTTGCGAATCGACGACTAGATCGAGCATTTCCAGCGGAATCTGACCGATGAGCACCGGCACCTCGTCGGGAACCTCCATGACATCGACCGTGCAATCGCGACCTTGAATGGACAGGCGAACCGCCTCATGGACATTTGTGTCACCGAGTCCGCGTGACGACGTGGTGCGATTCGAATAGCGCTTGGATAGGCCCAACTGCTTGATCAGCCGCGCGGGCAGCGCGAGGGTCGTGGCCCCCGTGTCTACGAGTGCGTCGGATACCGTGATGCGCCGAGCTTGGTCGAGTGGCCGAATCCCGTGCTCGACTTCCCACTTGTCTTGGAGATT
>JBGTKH010000650.1:0-10268 GCA_041744735.1 Pirellulaceae bacterium
GGTTGCAGGTCGATCAGGTTCAACCTGGGAAAGTGGTATACCCAATCGAGCTGCCGACCGCGTAGTCGCTTGAAGATCATTTCGTACACGACCGTCACATCAGCGCGGCAGGTGATCCAGGCCGTCCCCATGTAGAAGTCCATATAGTCGTATCGCGTTTGTCCGATTTGCCGGTTCAACTCGTCCGCGATGAACCCGCCCGCGCCGCGAAACGAGCCAATGTCGAGGACACGATCGTCGGGGCCGAGGACGTCGTGATTGTCGGAGAAGATATCCCACACGCACCTGCCGACCAGCTCCGCCACTTCCCGCAGCGGGTCCACCGGCGTTTCGTGAAACCGCTCGCGCACCTGTTCGAGCGCGGGGGGCGGTTCGTGGGGCTTTCCCCGGCGTCGGCTTAAACTTTGGATGTTCTGGTGCGAGTCAACCGCCTCTTGAAACACCTGCTCCAGCGACGGATGAAAAATCGCGACCAACGGCGATCGCGACCAGCCACCGGGAGCGATCTCGGCGATCACATCCGCACCGGCAAACCCCTGCGGAAACAACTCGCGAAATGCGTTCACGCACTCTTGGTCGGTGTAACGGTCTCGTTCAAAGTCATTCATGTCGGACCTGACGGCTCGTCGGCGCCGATCTCGATGGGGGTAATCGCGCCCACGGTAAGTCACAGAGCACAGACATTTTATACGGCGTCATGGGGAACAGGCGCCGTTCTTACTGTTTCGATCTCCATTGTAGCAGTGCCGCGAGATACAGATGCCCGTCTGGCAACGGTTTGACCAGTTCGACGCAGTGAGCGGCGATGGCGTACTGTTTGCCTGCACGAGCCACCACCAAATCCAGCCCCAGCGGATCGTATTTCGACGAAGCCGTATCGACCACCTCAACCGCTTCTCCCATGACTGTGGCCGGAAACGGAAAGGCCAATTCCTGCCCCGCCATCTCCACTAGCGCCGAGCATTGTTCAGCTTCGTCATAGCAATCCACACACGCCTCCTCGATCGCCTCGTCGACTTCGTCCGTATCCAGTGCTTGCAGCCATTTGATTGAAATCGTTTTCATGGTCACGTCCCTTTCGATACTGCCTCAAACAGTCCAAGCCCGAAGTGCCACGAGTGGCCGAGAATCAACGGTCCGTCGACTGGCTACCGGAGGAATTAAACGAAAATTCATGGCTGGTCTCCGATCGCAAACAAGCCGAATCCGCAATGTCGTCCCGCACCAATCGTAATCGGGCCAGGGACAGGATGAGTGAAGGTAAGGCGCACGTGAACGGCGGTGAGGCTCTTCAAGTGCGCGGGCCGGTGGTAGCCCGTGTGCCGTCCATCGCGGTCGTACTTGTGGGCACTCAGGCAGTTTTTTAGGAACGGGATCGACTGCCACGTGAACTCGCAGGGCGTTTCGATGCCAGCCCGTTGAAGTGCAAGCTGAATGAGCCACTTGGTCTTCTCCGGCTTCTTGTCGTCGTGCCCGTCGAGAATGACCGGCGTGACAGTTTCCCACACTTCCGCGGTACCGAGGTAATACTCGGCGATAAACTTACGCGGCGGCGGAGTGTAACGATTTAGGAAAACAGCGCCGGGAATTGGCGACGAATTCTCCATCCCCTTTGAGCGAATTTGATCTTCGGGCTCCAGTTGTTCGCCGTTGAGCCGCTCAGCGACGTACTCCAATTCCCGTTCACATCCGAGCGGAGCAACCAGCATTACATTTCGGATCAGCGCATCGGCATGCGCGTGTCCGATCGACGAGAGCGGAACGAATGAAAGCTGCTGGTGCTGTTCCGTGCTTCCGCGATGACCAGAGACGAAGTTTTCCAGCCAGTTAGCAGAATCTTCAATCCACGACGGCGGGTCGTCTTTCATGCGCTGGATTGCGGCATGCCGGACCATGCCGGCGATATGGATGAGTTTAGCATGTGGATAGCGGTAGACGTCCTCGTTGGCATCAAGAAGTTTGAAGACGGCGTGAGGGCGGGGAGGAGGATCTATGTCGCGGCGATATGGAACGACATCGATCTCAGCAATTGGCGGTACCGGAGTGAAGTTACCGTCAATGAGTCGCGTCAGGAACTTTTTGTGCTGATTCAAGAGCGCGGTCACCGACCCCGTGCGATGTACGCGAAGGCGATTACTACCGCCGGATGACGGGTGCCACTGCTGACCATCGAGCGCGGCCAGATCAGCGTGAGTGAGCAATGTTGTGTCCGCGACGACTTGATCAATGCCCCAACCGAGCGCGGTGATCAAGCGAACGGACGGACGAAGCGACTCAAGAAGGCGCTGACAGGCATCCGTTGGCAAATCGAGCGCGTACAAATAGTGAATCGCGGGGATGGCGTCGGAGGCGAATTCAATTCGCGTCGGGCGAACATCCTTTTCAATCCGATGCGATGCGATACTTGCATCCAAATTGCCGCGGTCCCACGCGGCGGAGACGAGATCAGCTTGATTGTGTGGCACATAGGCACGATAGCCGACCGTCGCGGGTTGCGCGGCGGGCGCGACAATTTGTGGGCGTATCGCTTCAAGCGTGGACAGTGCGGCACGCACAGCGGCGTCAAGTGGTCGACCGCGTTGACGCATCGCCGCCGCATTCAATAACGCCTGGAACGCGCGCAGCGGGGACGGCGGCCACTCGGGTATTCCAGCGTCCGCGCGCCCGTGGAAGAGCGGAAGCGGTTGAATGAACCGGAACGTGATGCAGAGAATGCTGGACATTATTCATCCTTCTTAGTTTCGGCAGTCTTGGCAGACCGCTTGCGGGTTGGCTTGACGTTACCTTCACCCGCGATGTCCTTCTTGGCCAGTTCCGGGTCAAACGTGACAGCTTGCGACTGACCGACACCGAACGCGTTGGCGACCGCTCTCGCGTAGGCGACAGCTTGCTCGTGCGTAATGTTGAGGTCGGAACGGGTTCCGTCGGCATTGACCAACGTGGCTTTTCTCGAATTGCCAGCATCGGGGACGAGATTGCAGCCTTGTCGGAGATAGGTTTGTGCTGGTGCAGTGAGCGCGACCAATGTCAAGCCCAATACGTAGCGACGTAGGGCGAGCGTTTGAGTTGCATCGTCGCCTGCCGCGAGCAGACGAAGCGCCGCAAGGCTGAACGTAACGTCGCGCCGGATGCCGCCCTTGGCGATTACGCCGCCGTGAGAACCGGCCGCGGGGACGTGGATGAATCCTCGCTCGGCGTAGGCATCTTTCACCTTTTTGTCGGTGGTATCTTCGAGCAGACCAAGGCCGATGTAGTCGGCCGCCGGGTTAAACTGGGCCGAGCGAGTTAACCGGACGACGTCAAATGCGCGAATCGTCGATGCAACGAGTCGCGGGAGCTTCGCCTGAGTATCGCGCGAATCCCACACACCAAACACGAGCGACGTCGGCGCGATTTTCGCCATCGTCATCGCGTTGCCTTGTTGCACGGCTTTGAACGCGTCCTGCAGTGATTGCTGAAGCGGCGTGCAACGGACGATCGCATCGCCAGCACGATGACCGGCTTCGAGGAGGTTTACCGATTTCTCACCGGCGGTGATCACCACTTGCGGTACAAGCCGAGAGTATTCAGGCTTCGCAAACAACGGCTCGATGCGATTGGCCTGCGAGCCAACGCTGTCGACCAAACAGACATTTTTTTCACCGTTCGGCGGGTCGATGTTATATCCACCCGGAAACGTGCTTTTGTCTTCCGCCGCGGCGTAGGTCGCCGGGAAGATCACGCCGTCGGGACCTTCGACCGGCACAAGCGGTTCGCGGATCACAATCGCCGCGGCCGTGTCGCTCGTGAGCCAACTGTCATGCTGACTGAGATCACTCATCATTGTCTCCTTGGAATGGGATTGCGGGTAAGAAACTCTTGAGATACTTGGTTCGGTAGAGCAGCCGAAACTCGTACCGGGACGCGTCGTCGAACTGGATCGCCTGGCATGCAACAGCGGCGGCGACAGCTACGGGAAGCGGTTGTTTCCATGTCGAATAGACGAAACGGTTTTGGCCGGGCAACTCACGCGGGCGGAAACGCTGCAGCCCGACAAACGCCAGAAGCTCGAGGGCCGGTTTACAAGTGCCTTCGATGCGAGTTGTTTTGCTCGCGGCAAGCGGATCGAAGCTAAAGCCGATGTCGAGTGCCGAACCCTGACCACCCAGGTCAGAGTCGAAATTGAATGGTAAGCCGACGCCGCGGGCACTGTTCCAGAGCGTTGACTCGTCAGCCTTATCAAAGTGGCTCAAACCGGAATGCATCGCGGTGGCAATGTCGAGCACCGATTGCTGGCCAGCCCACGTTTTGAATCGTGAACCGCCCGAGTCGTCGTCGTGGAACCAGTCAATTCGTAGTTCAAATGAAGATTGAAAGACAATTGTCGCTTCGCGTCGCAGCGCGTCGAGTGCTTTTTTCTCATCCTCCAATCCGGCTTTGTCACGAACTTTCTTCGACATCATCGACAATTCTTCCAGCCTCGCCTTTTGTGCCGCCGTCATTGTGTTTTTGACCGTGGCCTGTCGCAACGAATTAAGTAGGGCACCGAACAATGGATCGAATCCAAGCTGGAACTCGTCGCCCCTAAACCAACCTTCAGCCCCCGGCCATACCCTGTCGGCCAATTCCAGCAGGCCGCAGCAGGCGAAAAATTGGCCGGGGTTGGTTAGATCGACGGGAATGCTGATGTTGGCTTTGGGAGTGTTCATTTGCCGACCTCCGGGTGCTTAGTCTCGGCTTGATTCGAAGCAACCTCGCGGCGATAATGTGAAAATGGAAATCCCAGGTGTTGTCCAAAACGGTGTCGTTGTGCTCGACGGCGCGGCTTCGCTGCCTGAAGGGGCGGTCGTAACGGTGACCTATCGAACGGCTCCGGTGATTCGGGGCGCCAAAAATCAGAAGCGCGTCGAGTTTCCATTATTTCCGTCGTCCGAGCCCGGCAGCATTGATTTGACGAACGAACGAATCGGCGAAATCCTCGACGAGGAAGACATTGCGGCGATAAAACGTACCTGGGATGTACCTTCCTGATATCAATTTCTGGCTGGCGCTGGCGTTTCAATCGCACGCCCATCATGCTTCCGCCAAGACGTGGATGCACACGGCTGCGAGACAATCTTGTTGCATGTGCCGCATCACGCAGATGGGGTTTTTGCGGCTGGCCACGAATCAGAAGATCTTTCCGCAGGACGTGCTTACCATGCCGCAGGCTTGGCGAGCCTACGACGAGATTATCTCCGACGAACGTGTGGTATTCGCGGACGAGCCGTAGGACATTGAGATCGCCTGGAGGAGCTTCACGCAACTGAAAGCGTATTCGACGAACGTCTGGAGCGACGCCTACTTGGCGGCGTTTGCAAAAACGGCCGACTTTGAATTCGTCACGTTCGACATGGGATTCGCCCAGTACAAGGATTTGCGTCGAACGATCCTGTCGTGATGCGGCTGCCAGCAATCTCATTCGTCTCCTCCCGCGGAATCTTCCATGTCGTCGGATTCTGGATCGGCGCTGGCCAGCGCGTCGGCACACCGCAGCAGGTTTTCCAACCAGGCCAGTCGCCACCAGCCGTATTTGCGTTGTAGGCGGGCGAAGCGACGGATGACTTCGGCATGAATGCCTTGGCACTGTTCCGTGTTGAAATCGCGATCAAACGAACTCGCAAAGTGGGGCCTGCCGAATCCATGATGCGTGGCGATCAAATGCAAGGCAAGCTCGCGGGTTTCTGGATCGGATGGCAGTGAACAATCCGTCTTGAGTCGTTCAGGAAGGTGGATCCTCAAGAGCGATCCGAACTCGTGGCGGTAACCAAGAAGCGACTTTGGATCGCGCGACCTGGATGACTTACCCTTGTATTCGCCCGCAGCGTCGGGGCCGTACACGAATCGTTGCCAGATACCGGCTTTCTTTCCCTCGTCGTGCCAGCGCGCAGCAAAAAGCAAAGCGTTGCGGACCGGATCGTCCTGGGCCAACCCCAGCGCGCTGACGATCCCCTTCGCTTCATCGACAACGGCCCCGACATGACCTGCTAGCGACTGATCTTCGGGTTTGTTCCTGTTTGAGAGAGGAGTCAGCATCACGAGTGACCGAACGGCATCACCTTCATCGTTGAGTTCGATCGGCTGAACGAGGCGAATGCGGAGATCGGTTTTGCGGAGATCAGCGAACAGTGCTGTCGACGTCGGGTAAGCCGGTTGAAGCTGTAGTCGCTCCGAGATCACCACACCGCCAGGCAGACACTCGGGGACCCAGGTACCATCTTCCGTGCGGCGAATAATCAGGCGTAGCCGAGGCGAAGCGTCGTCGCGCTGCTCGTACCGGGAATGATCGGCGACATCAAGCGACTTTCGCGGCGAATCGTCGGCTACGGCCAGTTTGGGTATCGCTTCAGCATCGAGCATGCCGGCTGCATCCAGCCCGCCGAACGTAGCGGGGAGGATGAGCGTTGGCTCGGCGTTGAGGATTCCAGGCTCTTCGGCTAGCTCTCTGATTGTTCGGAGGACGATCTTTCCTCGCGACAGGCGTAGAGCGACCTCGGTATTTGGCAGATCACTCGGTCGATCCCTCAGCTTGCAAACCTGTTTCAGAAATTCGACTACGTGGTAACTGTTTGTCGTAATCGACTCGTGCGGGCGTATGTGATGCTTGGTGAAGATTGCTTTGAGCGCATTCTGCGAATTCGAATCGTGCTTAAACAATTCCATCTCCGCGCGCCAGGCAATCGTCGTTTGCGGCAAGTCGTCGGCGATTCCTCGGAGCCAGGGTCCAACTTCGGGTCGACCCGGCATTCGGTCGGTGATACTGGTCATGCTCCAGGCGTCCAGCAGGATGTCCGTCAACTCGACCATCGTGGGTTCGGGAGTCGAGGCCGACTTGAGTTCATCCGCCGAAAGATTCGATTTGAACTCCGTGATCGCCTTCGGACTGACGTCCATGCCGTTGACGAACAGTTTTGAGGCTACGATGCACGCCTTGTCCATGTCGCTCTTACCGGCGGGCTCTTTCTCGAGAATCAGACGCACCATCGCGTCGCCCTGACCGCGACGGTTGACCCTCCCGAGTCGCTGGATCATCGAATCGAGCGGAGCCGCGTCACAGACCATGTGATCGGCGTTGAGGTCGAAGCCAACTTCGCCGGCGCTCGTGGAGACGAGGAAGACGGGCTGTTGATTTGCTTGGTCGGCTGGATCGATATTGCCGTCGAGGAAACGCCTGACGTTTTGTTTCTCGACGAATTCGTCGCGTTCCAGCCCGCGCATGGTGCCGGTGAGTACTTCGACGGAATCGGCGAATGGGCCCTTCGGATCGGGATTGGATTTCGATTTGCTGGGTTTGTCGTGATCGCAAATCGACCTTGCGATTGATTTCGCATTCTCCGGCGAGCGGACGAAGACGACGATGCGCTTTCCTCTGAGCGAATCATTCGTGGCGAGTGCAATTGCATGGTTGCAGAGTGCGTCGTTGAGTTTTTTCGCGTCGTCGGCAGTTTCGATTGTCAGCCGTTTCTGTGCGTTGAATCGCGTGACGATTTGATTGCGTTCTTCGCCAGTGTTCGGATCGGGATCAGGCTGCAGGTCGTAGGTCGGACTGCTTGGATCGGTGTCCAGTTGAAAGTTGCTGTCGTCAATCGAGTCGCCGCTCGTTGCCGACATGCGGATTACCTTCAGTGGCGATCCTTGATCGCGCTGAAAATGCACGATCGACTTGACGAGCTTCTCGAATGGCTTCGAGAGATGTGCCTCGTCGAGCACGAGCAGCGAATCCTGTCCCAGCAGGCCGGCTTCGAGTGGACGGCGTTTGTAGCTGGAGCGGTAACTGGAAAAGAGCAGCGCCGAGCCGATCAGGTCGACGGTGCCGATGATGATTGCGGGTCGCGTCGGATCGCGCGACCACTCGCGGTTATCGGCCAGTTGGCCGCGGAGCGTAGAAATCGTTGGCGGTTGACCACGAAAGTGGTCGTGCATCCACTTCGTAATTGGTCGCATTACAAGGCGCACGGCGATGTCCGTCGCTTGATCGACCACCGTTCGCCGATCGACAACGTAAATCAGGCGGCGTGGAATGGCTTTATTGAGTTCGCGCGCGATCAGCCAAATCGCTATCACCATTGTCTTGCCAAGACCGGTGGGCAGATCGATAACCGGCGGAAGTTGCCCGCTCACGAAATATTCGCGAAATAGTCGCCGCTGCCAACGCAACGGCTCGTGGCCGGTCAATTCCTTGAATCTGGACCTGAACTCCGCGTCTGTCATACGGCAATACTCCAGTTCGGTTTCAAGACCCAGTTGTCGTTCACCTCGGGATTGTCGTCCACCCACGACCGCAAATTTTCCGCTTCACGAGTCGCCTGATCCACGACCGCCCGTCGATCAACAACATACACCAGCCGTCGCGGTAACGATGCTTTTTGAGATCTGGCCACCAGCCACGCTGCCATGACGCTGGTTTTTCCCAAGCCTGTCGGAATGTCGAGCGACATCCGATTGCCAATTCCGGCAAGGAATCTTGCGAGTAATTCGTCTACGTCATGACGCAACTGATTCGATGAGTTTTGGCACTATTCAGAGCTGTGACACGTTTTTGTCAAACAGCGTTCCAGACCACGCTTGATCGGACGCATAAAAAATCTACCTTAGACAAGACCACAAACATTGACTTTTTGGCCGATGCGAGTAAGATAGCCGATTGCCTGGACTTATCAACTACCGCTCGATGAATTTCACCAGCGTGGAGGATTCGGAAATGCCCGCTTCCAAAAACACCGGTTCCCGCCGTTCGTTACCGTCAATTTCGATGACTAACTCTGCGTCGGTGGGCGGTGTCGCTACGCTGTGGCGAACGACGCAGTAGCCGGGACCGACCTGTGCCAAAGCCAGACGGAGGCCGTTTGCCTCTAGCCAGCCGCGAATAGTGGATGAGTAGCCGTTGCTGTCGTTCATGAAATGCCAGTTTTTTAAGGGTAAAACGTTGATGTCGGGACTTCGCGATCAACTCCAACCGCACGCTGAAGCTTACGCCGCGGAGAAAGGCACTTTGTTGCTGCGTTTTCTCGGGGACGGCAACGACGGCGCCGTTTGGGAATCGAGCCGCAACACGGCGGTCAAAGTTCTCGAACGGCCCGATTCTTATCAGCGCGAACGCGACGCTTATCTCCGGCTGGGCGATCACGATGTAACGGAAATCGAAGGCTTCGCCGTACCCACGTTGATTGAGCATCATGATAGTTTACAAGTGGTCGAAATGACAATGGTGTTCCCGCCGTGCGTGTTGGATTTCGCCAAGTCCTACGTCGATCGTCCGCCCGATTATCCGGTCGAAGCCATTTCCGACTGGGAAGCGGAAACCGCCGAACGGTTTGGCGAAAAATGGCCCACCGTGCAGTCGATCTTGGGCTGGCTTCGTACGTACGGAATTCATTATTTTGACGCTAGACCGGGCAACATTCGGTTCCCAGAAGGAGACGATTAGCGTTGCCGACTTTCCGCGACTGACCAGTCGCGGCTCCATTGAAGTGTGGTATTGTCGAAGGTTTCCTCGACGAAGGAACGCCCTTTCCGCGACTGAAAAGTCGCGGCCCCATTGAACTGGATCGACGAAGAGCAAACGGAAATCGAACCACGAACGGCCTACGAGATCGGCAACTGAAGGTCTCCGCGCAATACATTCCAGCCATGTTAAAACCCAAGACCAACAAGTATCCGCAAATGACCGCCGAACAGCGGCAAAAGTTTGAGCAAGCGCTTGCGGAAGAGCAGACCGCAAAGGCAGCAAACATCGCGGCGGCGAAGGAAGTGTTGCCTCGGCTGATTGCCGATTGCCAGCAAGCGGTCGACATCGTCCGTCAGCTTCGTGAAGCGCGGGAAGCAGCGGGCGTTTCGCTGGCCGAGTTGGAACAACGAACCGGCATCCGCAAGTCGGTCCGATCGCGGTTGGAAAACAGCAAGGCGCCGAATCCAACACTGGCCACATTGCAGCGTTACTGCGAGGCGCTGGGAATGCGATTCGTCTTTTCATTCGAAGATGGAAAGACGCGTGAACCATGTTCCAAAGTCAGATCGTCTCTGGATGGCCATCGTTTACCCCACTCAATTGCAGGTCTCAATGAAGCGTGCCGGAGTAGTGGTTGCCAGCACTTTGGATGCGCACGAGGCAAAAGTATCCGGCCCGCGTGACACGTCTGCTCACAGAGGACGACGAAAATCGACAACAACAGAAAAATCTGCGCCCGGTGCGTCCGCGCAGCGTCTCGGCACAGGTGGTCGGACAGTTTCGGCAGAGGTGGTCGGACAGT
>JBGTKH010000651.1:0-7474 GCA_041744735.1 Pirellulaceae bacterium
GGAAGAGCGCGTTGCCAATTATGCCAGCTCGGGACGACAAGCCATTGACCGTCGCTTGGCCGAATTGGATGAAGAATGGGATATTGAGCGTTTGCTCGAGGCCAACGCAGCTACACTCTCACTAGTTGGGTTGGCGCTCGGCGCAACGGTAAACCGCAAATGGTTCCTGTTTCCCGGCGTGATCGCGGCATTTCTGCTGCTGCACGCTGTCCAGGGATGGTGTCCTCCGGTTCCGGTTTTCCGGCGAATGGGCGTCCGCACGGCGGCCGAAATCGACGAGGAGCGGTACGCACTCAAAGCACTGCGCGGCGATTTTCGTAATATTTCACACGATAACGGGGACGGGCAGGGCGTCCCCCAGGCACTGGCAGCGGCGCGTCAACAGGCAACAAATTGAGGAGAACCGACGATGTCGTGGGACACTGTATTTTTCGCGGGGTTGTTACTCGTTTTGCTGGTGTTATGGCTAGCGGTGCTGCCGCGATTGGGTGTGCCGACGTGAGGAGTGGGCCGACAGTGCCCGTCGGGTACTTCGATTGAAAAGCGGCAGACACAAGTTCCGTCCGACCGCCAAGCCGAGTATCAACCGGAACAAGTGGACCTGCCATGAGAAACCCGTTCACAACGAAGTCGTGGTCGCCCCAGCGCACGGAGAAAAACTCATGAGAACTGCAATGGCCGTAGCATTAACCGTGTTGTTGGCGGCGGCAGCCGTTTCCAACCCAACACGTGATCCAAGTTTTCAGCATCCGGTCATCAAGGGACACGGCGGAATTGTCCTTCTGCCCGGTACGGCCCATCCACCGAAACCAGACTCGAAGGTGGTGCTGGACATCACGTCCGACGAGCTATCGGGCAAAATTCTCAAGGGGTTCGATCGCGCGGCTCTGATGCTCAATCTGTATTCTCAGGCGGGCGCCGGCACTGATAACGGATTGAAAATGGCCATCATCTTGCACGGCCCGGCTACCAAGGCCGCTCTCAGTGACGACGCCTTTGCCAAACATTCCCAGCCGTACGCCAAGAATCAAGGGGCAACGAAGAACCCCAACCTGGACGTCATACGAGAACTCACGGAGGCGGGCGTGGAGGTTTTCGTTTGCGGACAGGCGCTGGCCCATCATGGTTACGGTACTGATGAGGTGGCCGACGAAGTCTCCGTGGCCGTGTCAGCAGCCACAGCGAATATCAACTTGCAGACGGATGGCTATGCGTACATTCCGTTCCATTCTTGAAACCGTGCTCATCGCGGAAAGAACAAGCCGCCCGACGGCGCCGCGGTGGCTTGCCTGACCTGTCAACGATCCTGAAATCTTCGGCATCGGCGCATCGGGAAGTCAACGAAAGTTCGGCGGCACTGCCCAGCGTGGACCGCATCGAAGGAACGTTCGGTCAGCGGCCGGAGCGGTTTTTGACCGACGCCGGCAACAAAGTTCTGCCTCTCAGCCATGCCCTCCATCGACGTTCCGCTGCCCGCCAAACGTCGCTAAGCACCGTGATAGCACTGCATCAAATCAACAGGCCGCTGGGTAGAATAACGGCAGAGACAACGTGTTGGATTGATCCAAGGCGAGCCAGAAGGACGGCGTGATGAACATCCTGATGCTGACCAACACTTATCTGCCGCACGTCGGCGGTGTGGCGCGGTCGGTGGAAGCGTTTGCCAACGAGTTTCGGCGGCACGCTCACCGCGTGCTGATTGTGGCACCGCAATTTGAAGGTATGTCGGCGGACGAGCAGGACGTGATCCGCATGCCGGCGATTCAGAATTTCAACGGCAGCGACTTTTCCGTGCGGTTGCCGATTCCGGGACTGTTGATCGCCGCGCTGCGAGACTTTCAGCCGGAGATCATTCACTCGCATCATCCGTTTCTATTGGGCGACACGGCGCTGCGAGTCGCTGCGCGATGGAATGTGCCGCTGGTCTTCACGCATCACACGATGTACGAAAACTACACGCACTACGTGCCCGGCGATTCCCCGGCGCTGCGGCGGTTTGTGGTGGATTTGGCCACGGGCTACGCAAACTTGTGCGACCAGATCGTCGCCCCCAGCGAAAGCGTCGCCGCGGTGTTGCGCGAGAGAGGCATTGAGACACCGATCGATGTTGTGCCCACGGGCGTCGACACGATACGGTTCGGCGAAGGGAACGGCCAACGTCTTCGCGCCGACGTGGGGATTCCTTCCGACGCGTTTGTCGTGGGGCACTTAGGGAGGCTAGCTCCGGAAAAGAATTTGCCCTTGTTGGCCGAAGCGGTTTCGACTTTTCTTCGCAAGCATCGTCGGGCTCACTTTCTCCTGGTCGGGGCGGGACCTTCGGAACAAGAAGTGCGGCGCATCTTCGCGCGCAAGCGGCTGGAGGATCGCCTGCACATGGTCGGAGTTGTCAAAGGCCAGGAATTGGTGAACGCGTATCATGCGATGGACGTGTTTGCCTTCGCTTCGCTTAGTGAAACACAGGGCATGGTGCTGACCGAAGCGATGGCCGCCGGCGTGCCGGTGGTGGCGATCGACGCACCGGGCGCCCGTGAAGTTGTCACCGATGGCCGCAACGGCCGCTTGCTTGCGGGTCAGCAGATACGTCCGTTCGTCGCGGCGCTGGCGTGGGTTGCCGAGCGAAACGTGGACCAGCGGCTGCAATTGCAACAAGCGGCGTTGAAAACGGCCGAGAGTTTCTCGATGGCTAACTGTGCCCAGCGGGCGCTGGCCCTTTATCGATCACTGGTGGGCGACACTCCTTCCCAACGTGTCAGCCGCGCAGCCAACGTCGAAGATAGTGCTTGGGGAGCGACGCTGCGTTTTGTCGACGCCGAATGGAACTTGTGGACCGCGCGAGCCAGTGCGGCGCGGACGGTGCTGCAAGGCAACTATCTGCCGAAGATTCCCGTGCTGGGCTGGCTGCGGCATACACTGCGACGAATGCGGCGGGCGGTCAGCCGCAACGAGTGGTTAGCTTGGCTGTTGGGTTTACCGCGCAGCGGCGGCACCGCGGCCGAGCCCGGTCTGATCATGATTCAAATCGACGGCCTGTCGCGCACGCAGTTCGAACACGCCTTGCATCGCCGCTACCTGCCCTTTCTGCGGCGGCTGATAACGCGCGAAGGCTATCGACTTCAGACGATGTACTCCGGCTTGCCGTCCAGCACGCCGTCGGTGCAAGCCGAATTGTTTTACGGCGTGAAGTCGGCGGTGCCCAGCTTCAACTTTCGCGATCACGAGACAGGCAAGGTCGTGCGGATGTTCGACGCCGAACCGGCGGCCAAAGTTCAGAAATGGCTGGGCGCACAGGGCCGCGGGTTGCTCGAAGGGGGCAGCGCCTACTGCGACATCTATTCCGGCGGAGCCACAGAAGCACATTTCTGTGCGGCCACGTTCGGCTGGGGCGATTTCCTGCGGACCGCCAACCCGCTGTCACTGGCCGCGTTCGTGGCCTTTCACGCGCCCAGCGCACTGCGCATCGCAACGCTGCTGGTCGTCGAGTCGATCCTGGCAGTCGTCGATTGCTGCCGCGGCGTCATTGCCGGACAAGACTTGTGGAAGGAGCTGACACTCGTACCAGCCCGAGTCGGCGTCTGCGTGCTGCTGCGCGAAATGATCACCGCGGGCGCCTGTGTCGACGCCACGCGCGGGTTGCCGGTCATTCACCTGAACCTGTTGGGCTACGACGAACAAGCCCACCGCCGCGGCCCCGGTTCCGCGTTTGCAATGTGGACGTTGCGGGGAATCGATCGGGCCATCAAGCGAATCTGGGACGCGGCTCAGCGATCGCGGCGTCGCGACTATCACGTTTGGATCTATTCGGATCATGGACAGGAGCACACGACGCCGTACCCGGTGCTGGCCGGCAAGCCGATTCAAGAGGCAGTCGCGGAAGTACTGCAAATGTCGCACGCGGCCGACGAGCATCATCACCGGCGAACTCGCGGCGGCGAGCAGTTTGAACGATCGCAGTGGCTGGGCGGCCATCAATTCCAGAAGTTGATGCAGGGCCGAGTGCCGCCGTTTGTTTCATCCGATGGCGACCGCGATCAGTCGGTGCTGGTGACGTCGATGGGTCCGATCGGCCACGTGTATACGCCCGAGCCGCTGTCGCCGGAGCAGGGTGAGGACGCTGCGCGACGATTGGTGGCCGAAGCAAAAGTTCCTCTGGTCTTGGTTTCCGGTGAGGGTGGAAAGTTGATTGCGTGGAACGAGCGTGGGCGTTTCGAATTACCGCGCGACGCGGCCCAAGTGCTCGGCGGGCAGCATCCGTTTCTCGAAGAGGTCACGGCTGACTTGATCGCTTTGTGCCGGCACCCAGACGCTGGGGAACTGCTGATCTCCGGCTGGACGCCGCATGAGAAGTCCATCAGCTTTCCGCAGGAGAACGGGGCCCATGCCGGTCCGGGATTTGAAGAGACGCGGGCCTTCGCGCTGCTGCCCGCGGAAATTCCACTGCCGGCGGAAGGACAACTATACCTGCGCCCCGGCGACTTGCGTGAGGAAGCATTCGAAATCCTGCACCGGCCCACTCACGCCCCGCGGTCGCGCCGCAAACGCCCGCGGACCGACACGCTGCGGATTCTGACCTACAACGTCCACAGTTGCATCGGACTAGACGGAAAACTGTCGCCGTCGCGGATCGCGCGGATGATCGCTCAGTGCGAACCGGATATCGTCGCGTTGCAGGAACTGGACGTCGGGCGTGCACACACCCAAGAGATCGATCAGGCCCACGAGATTGCCCGCGAGCTGGAAATGGAATATCACTTCCAACCCACCGTGCAAGTGGAAGAAGAACAATACGGCAACGCGGTGCTCAGTTGTTTTCCATTGAAGTTGGTCCACGCCGGCCCATTGCCGCTGCCGCCGGATCGGAAGGACAGCGAACCGCGAGGTGCGATCTGGGTGGCGGTTTCGGTCAACGGTCAGGAACTGCATTTGATCAACACGCACTTGGGCTTGTCGCCATATGAGCGATTGTTGCAAGTCAACGCCCTGCTGGGCGACCAGTGGCTGGGCCATCCCGAATTCCGCGAGCCGAGCATAGTGTGCGGTGACTTCAACGCCTTTCCGCGGTCAAAAGTCCACAAGCGACTCTGCAGCCGGCTGCGAGACGCGCAGTTAAGTCTGGGCAATCACCGGCCGCAGCGCACTTGGTCCAGCCAATACCCAATCGGGCGCATCGACCACGTGTTTCTCAGCAAATCGGTCGAGGTCGTCGCGATCCAGAGTCCGCGCTCGCAATTGGCCCGCACCGCGTCGGACCATTTGCCGCTAGTAATCGAAGTGCGCGTGAAGTAAGGCAAGTCCGGCTTATTAATTTACCCGTAGCCGAAGTCGCCAGACTTTGGAGGATCGGCCAAACTCTGGCGAGTTCGGCTACGCTGATTGGTACGTCCTTATCCGGGACTTGCCTAATGGCGAACGGCCGGCGTAAGCCCAATGCCACTTACTTTGTAGCGGTACGGCGCAAGCCGTCCGGTATTGCACGGCAATCTTGACGCGAAAAACCGGGCGGCTCGCGCCGCTCCGCTGCCAAAAGGTACTCGCATGGTGCCAAAGTAAGCGGCATTGGGCGTAAGCCGGCTGGTTGGGACGAGCGTGGCGACAACGAGACCAGCCGCCTTACGCCGGCCGTTCGCCTCTCACTTTACTTCCAACATCCGTTCCAGCGCAACGAGCGACCAGCGGCTGGTGTCGTCGTCTACGTCGATGATGTTTACCGGCTTGCCGGCCGCGAGGTTTTCCAGGCTCCAACAGAGATGGGCCAGGTCGATGCGGTACATCGTGGCGCACATGCAGACGACGGGCGAGAGAAAGTGAATCTCTTGCTCGGGATGTTCGTTCTTCAGGCGGTTGACCAAATGCAGTTCGGTGCCGATCGCCCACTTGGTGCCCGGCGGTGCGGACTCGACGGCGCGGATAATGTAGCCGGTCGAGCCGGACAGGTCGGCCAAGTCGTTCACCTCCTGCGTGCACTCGGGGTGGACCAGCACCTTGATGCCGGGATACCGGCTGCGGAATTCGTGCACGTGCGCGGCGCGGAACATCTGGTGCACGCTGCAGTGGCCTTTCCAGAGAATGACCTTGCTGTTTTCGAGCGACTGCTGCGTGTTGCCGCCCAGGTCGCTGGCGTACGGGTCCCACACCGGCATCTGGTCGTTGGTGATGCCCATCCGCAGCGCCGTGTTGCGGCCCAGATGCTGGTCGGGGAAGAACAACACGCGCCGTGTTCGCTTGAATGCCCACTCCAACACCGCGGCGGCGTTGCTGGACGTGCACACGATCCCGCCGTGTCGGCCGCAGAACGATTTCAGACTGGCGGCCGAGTTGATATACGTGACCGGCGTGATGTCGTCGGTGTCGATCACTTCGCCCATGTCGTCCCACGCCGCTTCGACCTGTTCGATCCCGGCCATGTCGGCCATCGAGCACCCGGCGCCCATGTCGGGCAGCACCACCGTCACGCGGTCGCCGCGACGCTCGGCCAGCTTCTCGGGCCGATTGGCCAGGATATCGGCCGTCTCGGCCATGAAGTGCACGCCGCAGAAGACTATGTGCCGGCAGTCGCTGCTGGAGGCCGCCATCTGGCTCAACTGATAGCTATCGCCGCGCAGGTCGCTGTGAGCGATCACTTCGTCCTGCTGATAATGGTGGCCCAGGATCAGCAGCCTCGCCCCCATCCGCTCCCGCACCGCGTCGATCCGCCGCGACAGGGTCTCGTTATCCAGCGATTTGTACGGCGCCAGCGGGAAAGTCGAAGCCGGCTCGGTGGCAATGCTCATGTCGATCGTCTGTGAATTCAAGGGAAGCTGCTCAGTCCGTCACACCAAAGCATTATAGCCCCCGCCCCGCCGCTCGTTCCACCGGCCCTGATTCGAAGTGCCACTGCTTGCTCTGAAGCAGTGCCGCGCGGCACGTTGCATCGAGTACGAACTCCTTCACTGTAAGTAGTGCACAATCACACGCTCCACTGAGCAAGCTCAGTGGGGGGCGGGGTGAACTCGACCAGCGGCGTCGGCTCGCCGATCCACACTGCTTCTCCGAGGACTCCGAAGCAGTGCCACGTTGAACGATTCACCTCGCAGGTCCACCGGGCCGCAACACGGCAATCGAGTCGGCGAGCAGGCCCAACCAGCCCCGCTGAAGCCCCCGACGAAAGTCGGTGGGAGCCGTCACTCCCGCACCTAGGAACAAGATCGGAAACCATGCTGAAGCCCCCGACGAAAGTCGGCGGGCGCCGTCACTCTCGCACCTAGGAACAAGATCGGAAACCATGCTGAAGCCCCCGGCGAAAGCCGGCGGGAGCCGTCACTCTCGCACCTAGGAACAAGATCGGAAACCATGCTGAAGCCCCCGACGAAAGTCGGTGGGAGCCGTCACTCCCGCACCTAGGCGAAGGGCGTGACCACTCCCACCGACTTTCGTCGGGGGCGTTGTGTTGGGTTCGGCGCGTCCGGTCTATTCGATGCCGCCGGATTCATTCCGGCGG
>JBGTKH010000652.1:0-8519 GCA_041744735.1 Pirellulaceae bacterium
GCTGATCAGCTTCGAGCTGACGATCGGCGACATCCGCGGCATGATGAATTTGTGCATTCCCTTCAACTCGATCGAACGAATCAGCAGCAAGTTGGCGTCTAACACGTGGGTCAGCTACGGCCGCGCCGAAGCGACGCCGGAGACCGCGCAAAGGATCGGCAGCCGGTTGGACGGGTCGCAAGTTGAGTTGGTTGTCACGCTGGCCGAAACGAAGATTACGACGGCCGACCTGCTTGGCCTGCGCGTGGGCGACATCATCACCACGGATCAAGACGTAAACCATCCGCTGTTAGTCGCCGTCGAGGGCGTTCCGAAAATGCACGCCAGCCCCGGCGCCTTCAAAGGCCGCAAGGCGATTCAGGTCCAAGAGCAAATCGCGCCGAGCAATCCGGCCGGCACCGCGAAATCGGGAGGGCGAAGCTCCCGCTGAGCCAACGCCGTATTCACCATCGCCCGGCCGATTCCCCGGCCGCGATCCCACCCCGTGGCGGACGGTTGCTTGACCCGTTATTGAAGATGCCCGATGATAATTGGGCGTGTTGCAGATCACCGTCGTTTAGAATCGGTTCGTGCCGAAACTAGAAGAGTCGAGAAGACTATGACCACGTTACTCATCGCCCTCGGAGCGTTCGTCGGCTACATCATCGCCTATCACACCTACGGCCGGTGGCTGGCGCGGAAGATTTTCAATCTCAATCCCAACGCCACTGTCCCGAGCATCGAGTTAAACGATGACAAGGACTTCGTGCCCACGCACAAGAGCGTCGTCTTCGGCCACCACTTTACGAGCATCGCGGGCACGGGGCCGATTGTCGGGCCGGCGATAGCGATCATGTGGGGCTGGGTGCCGGCGCTGCTGTGGGTGCTGGTGGGTTCGATCTTTATCGGCGCGGTGCACGATTTCGGGGCGCTGGTGATCAGCTTGCGCAACCGCGGTCAGACGGTAGGCGATATTGCCGGCCGCGTGTTGAATCCGCGGGTGAGATTTTTGTTCTTGTTCATACTGCTGTTTGGCCTGTGGATCGTGCTGGCCATTTTCGGCCTGGTGATTGCGTCCGTCTTCAAGATGTTTCCCGAGTCGATCCTGCCGGTGTTTTTGCAAATTCCGATCGCGGTGGCGATCGGCATGGTGTTGCATCGCAAGGGTGTGGGGCTGCTGTGGCCGTCGGTGATTGCATTGACCTTGATGTATTTGACGGTTTGGTTCGGCGCGGCCTGTCCGGGCACCACGTGGGAAGGCGGCGCGCTGGGCAACGCGATTCGCTGGATCAACGCCAGCATGAACGAGTGGCCGCTGTGGTTGTGGACGGCGGTGCTGTTGGCGTACTGCTACGCGGCCAGCGTGATGCCGGTGTGGATCTTGCTGCAGCCGCGCGATTACATCAACAGCCTGCAGTTGATTTCCAGCCTTGGGTTGGTCCTGCTCAGCCTTGTGTTTGTCGGCCTGTTCGGCGCTCACGGCAAGCCGGTGGAAATCGTCGCGCCGGCAATCCAGTGGAATCCGCTCAACGCACCGCCGATCTTTCCACTGTTGTTCATCACGATCGCCTGCGGGGCCATCAGTGGGTTTCATTGCCTTGTGAGCAGCGGCACGTCGAGCAAGCAGTTGAAGTGCGAGACGGATGCTCAGTTCGTCGCCTACGGTTCGATGCTGACCGAAGGATTCCTGGCGGTGCTGGTGATCTTGGCCGTCTCGGCGGGAATCGGACTGGGTTGGCCCGGGCACGAGAAATTCGGCGGGCAAACCGGCAACGAGCTATGGCTCAGCATCTATAGCGACTGGAAAGCGGCCGATGCCGGATTAGCGACCAAGATCGGTGCGTTCGTCGTAGGCTCGGCGAATTTTTTGGAAGCGATGGGAGTCAACCACACGATGGCACTGGCGATTATGGGCGTGCTGGTGGCTTCGTTCGCCGGCACGACGCTCGACACAGCGACGCGGCTGCAACGCTACGTGATCCAGGAATTGAGCCGCGCGGCCGACGAGCGGCTGCCAGCCGTGGGCTGGGTCGTACGGCCTTTGCAAAACGCGCATGCGGCCACGTGGCTGGCCGTTGTCAGCGCCTTCGCCCTCGCCCTGTTTCCCAAGCCGGGCGCCGAGTGGAGTTGGAGCACCATCGGTACGGGTGGCATGATTCTGTGGCCGATGTTCGGGGCCACCAACCAGTTGCTGGGCGGCTTGGCGTTTCTGGTCATCTGTTTCTGGTTGTGGCGGCGCAACAAGCCGATTTGGTTTATCGTGCCGCCGACGATCTTCATGCTGATCATGCCCGCCTGGGCGATGCTGGTGCAGGTTGGCCAATGGTGGAACGAGCGGAGTTATCTGCTCGTATTCATCGCCGTGGCGACGTTGGCGATGGAGGCCTGGATGATCGTGGAAGCCATTCTGATGTGGCCGCGAGCCCGCGGTGTGCTGGAAGAAACATTGCCGCCGCTGCCCCGAAAATCTTCTGTGGCCGTTGCGGTGGACGGACCAACTTGTTAGCGAACATCGTAGGCCGGATTTGCAATCCGGCCGGATTACAAATCCGGCCTACATTTGGTGGCGGCGCCTTAGATAGGCAACCACGCTTTCAGGATCGGCAATCAGAGCCAGCGTGTAGTCGGAGGCGGCCCCTTTGAAATCCTGCTTCTCGTAACGTAAATTGCCGCGCGCCACATAACCGACCGCGTTATTAGGATCGAGTTTGATGACTGCCGTAAGTTCCGCAATGGCACCGTCCAGATCATCCTTCTCGGCCAGTTGTACGGCGCGGTCGTAATGCTCGGCGGCTTTGGCGTTGCCATCGGAAGTTACCGGCGGTGCAACCGGCGGTTCTTCATGCGGCGGTTCCACGACCGGCGGTTCCACGACCGGCGGTTTCACGGCCGGTGGTTCATTCGCACCGACCTTGAATGAATTGATGAGCACCGGCAATTGCCCTTTGACGCCCAAATCCGCCAAACTCTTCAGCTCGGGCGCCTCGGACGTGGCCAACATTATGATGGCAAGTATGCCGCATGATCATCCGTCTGCGGCACGCGAAAGTCAATATCGAGCGCCATTTGCCGCCTCGCAGGCCGTCGTGCAAGGCCTCGATTGAATAAAGTTCCCGTACCGCAAGAGTCGTCGGCGCCGTCGTCTCGCCCAGCCACGACGGCACGAAATACACTGGCGGCCTGTTCCACGAACCGCCCGCGTTCGCCACGGGAATAACTTGCACTTGTGACTGCTGCTTGCTACGCTTACTCTGCGGGTAGGGTGTGTCATGTACGAGTTACCAAACGCATCATCATCTCCGGGGTTGGCATCGCCCGATGACGGGCTACGCGCGAAAAACGACGCGGCGGAGCGTGGACTTGCGCATTGGAAAGAGGAGATCCATGAGCGCCAAGCAACCGAAGGACGTGCCGCACAGCAATACATCGGAAACCTAATCTTATTTCTCGGAGTTGTATTAGGCACTGCTTGGTTTCTCTGGCTGCATTTAAACTTTTCCCTGGCCGGGGTGCTTGTATTTGGCACACCGCTTACGCTGGCCGGTCTCTGGCGCCTAATTATAAGTTGGATACCTGAAGGCGAGTTGCTCGAGGACCGCCGCTCAGTGGCCCGTCGCGTCGCTTCGCATCGTTATGCGCGGCGCTGCCTTTGGGGCGCCGTGATCGTCGTCGCGGGCCTGCTGTTGACCACGTCGTCATACCACCTGGACTACGGTTCAGGCACGCCCGGCGGAAAAGTCGAGGTCACGGTCCATCGCGACGGTCGGCCGTGCGAACAGAGCCTCGCCGTCTCGGCGGAGCAGCCCCTTGACAGAGACGTGGCCTTCCTGAGCGTGGGCCAATTCTTGTCGCCGACGCGACTGCAGTTTCGCGTTGTCCGGCCGGAGGGCTATGCGCTCGACGAACGCAGGCTCTACCCCTGGACGTCGTCGCGCATTCGTTTCCCTGACGACTTCCGTAAGAAACGCTATTACGTTTGCCGCCTAATACCAGGCAAGGGATTTGAGACCCTTAACCCGGCGACGGCGGGCGAGACGGCAAAATCGGTATATGACTTGAAAATAAAGGTCGGCGACGAAGAATATCTTCTTAAAGGTGGCCTGTCAGTCGATTGTTTCTATTTTGGCGCAGAGCGCTCCGCCATCCAACGGTTGATCCAGGACGAGGGCGTGACACAGCTTCACAGTGAGATTTACGACTATATGAGTGTCCTTAATCCCAACTATCTTGGCTTCAACATGCCCTGGGTGGATTTGGTGGATCGCCGGGCTAGGTTACTCGCTACTCGTCAAAGGTTCATCGACACGCCGGAACTTCAGCCTTCGGCCACAGTCGAAATAAGTGTGATTCATAAGGGATCCACCATCAGCCAGACCCGTTTGCAAATCTCGGAACAGCCTGGCATCCGTAGCATCTTTTTAGAAAAGCAGGAGGACTAACGGTCATGTTCAACCGTTGTTTTGGTACACATGCGGCCGTGGCGTTTCTCATGACTCTTCCGGTAATTACCGCGGCCAGCAACGATCCTGCCGCGGCGCAGGAAGGCCGCGCGGTAATTATCGTCGAGGTTTCGACGAGGAACCTGCCCGATGTCTTCGACACGGAGGGACGCGACGTTCCCGGAATCTTAAAGGCCGAGATGGAGAAAATGGCAGCAAAACTGCTCGAGGACAAGTTTCCTTTGTTCGCTTGGGTAACCGATACACATCGGGCCGTGAACGTCCACGAGGCCGCACGCCTGTTTATCGACATGAAGGTGGAAACAGGTCTTGTGTCGACAATCTCACTGCCGTGTGCTTATTCCATAGGCGGGAGTAACGCAGCGCCCAAGCCGCTCGGATTTGCACCTTCCAATCTATACAACTCGGAACCACTTCCAGGTCTGGATGAAATCGAGAGCGATCCGCTTTCGCGGGCGGATGAACGACTGACAAGGTTCATAACCAGCGGCGAAAACGATAGTCGTTGGCAGGATAACTTTATTAGTGCTGTTCCCTTGGCTATGGACATCGAGGCAACCGATACGCAGTGCTTGGTCATCTTGGCTCGGGAAAGTGACTTAATGGCAGATTACGACTCCGTTCTCAAGGCAACGCTAAAGACGGATCTTCCGCACCGAGGACAACGGACGGGCAGATTCGAACTCACACCGGACGGCGCCGTAAGTCAGGGTTTGCTTGCCGGCATGCAAATCTGTTTCGTTCGCCATTTCGATTTCGAGGGACAATCACACAGCGGCTGGCATCCCGATATTCCCGACGTCATCAAGTACCGTATCAAGCCAACCATTCGAGTGCATGTAACGAAGTATGTGCGCAATTCGTCGATGATTTCGTCCAACCCCAATTGAATTCAATGGAGATTGAAAATGCCCAATAGGCCATTCTGTTACCCGCGGCGTGAGAGTGTGTTTTGGATGATGGTGGCCGTCGTTGTCGGCATCAACGTAACGGTCGGAACTGCCGGCGAGGAACCGAACGGGGAACCGAGTATCGATGCGAGACTCAGCGAGGGGCTGGTACGACTTCGAACCAAGGAGTTTGACAAAGCACACGAGGCGTTTCGGAGCGCGTTAAGCGCCGCCCAGTCGTCCAATAATGCGGACGCCATTATGAATTGCTATTTCTATCTGGGCTTGACTCGCCAAACGCAAGCCGAGACCGGCGGACCCCATGCTGCGGCGGACATTCGGAAGTGGCTCAACGAGGCACAGCGCAATTATTGGGAGGCGGCCAAGCTTCGGCCCGAATCCGGGGGTTGCTGGAATAACTTGGCGCTCGTGAATAGCCGTCTGGGCGACACGGACGCGGCCGTCGCGGCATTCCTTCGCGCCATTGCAACCCGCAACCGCAATCAGACAACCTACCTGTTGAACTACGGTGATTTCTTGCTGCAGAGCGGAAAGGCCGACGAGGCCGCTCGATTTTATGTCGAGGCGCTCGAGCAGGAGCCGCTGAACAAGCGGGCGCGAGAGAGTTTGAATCAATATTACCTTAAACACGAGCCGAAAGAACTCGGTTCATATCTCTGGAAATTGTTCGACGAGGGCCATGTTGATTGGGCGGAGGAAGTCGCACTTTCGGCACTGGAGCAAGGTCTCGACGATCCGGCGTTCGCCAAACAGGCACTGACATGCGTCGTACGCTGCCTGGCGAAGCGCAATTACGATCCGGACCACTTTTCGGCGAGTGCCACGGGCCAACGATTGATCGCCTTGTCAGACCGCAGGCCTTTCCGCGCACCGGTCCATGAGATTCTGACGCTGCATCGGGCTGAGACGTTCGATCCCGAACAGTATCCTTGGTGGCGAGACGAAGTTGTCCTGGAGGCCGGACGATACGCGCCGCGCGGCGGTTGGCCTCAGTCAGGGTTCACCGAGTTGATTCGCGCCATCGGCGAAGGCTACGAACGGCACGGCAACCTTGAACGGGCGGAAACGTATTACCGCCTGGCTTACCGGCTAACGCCGCGGTACCTCGATCCGGTTGCGATTGTCAAATTGGCCGACATGTGGGTCCGCAACAATCAGCGTGACCGATTGTTAGCATTCCTTGAGGCCGAGGAAAGCAATATCTTTGAAGGCAAAGGCGAGGCAATTCGTGTCGAACGCTTTGAACGGATGTATGAGATACATCGCGCTTTAGCCATCATCTATATGTACCTTGGGCGCTGGAGCGATCCTTCAACGTATAAAAACGCCGAGTTTCAGTTGCAGGCCGCGCTCGACGACGCCGAACTCTTCAACCGTCGTGCCCAGGCCGATGGACGCCCCGAACGGATTGCCGACTCGCGGCTGGCTACTGATCTGTCCGAACGATATCTCGCCGAGGGGCGAAAGGCCGATGCCTTTGAGATTCGCGTCAAAACTGCGGAGCATTACTTCGAGTTCGGTGAGCCGGGGGCGGCGGCCGCGATCTTTCGTCCAGTCGCAAACGAGCCGCCGCCCGAAGGAACCAGTGGCGACGTGATCAAGACGTTTCGCGGATTAAACTCGACTTGGGAGAAAAACGGCTTTCGCTCATTTGACCAGGGTGCCGACGCCCGGTTTAACAAACAGCGCGAGTTTGAACTGCCCGACGGAACGCCCGCCGTGCTGTTGCTCGGCGATGATGCGGCCGATCGCGCTGCGGCTGAGCAAATCCTCAACGCTTTTGAGCAGCGAGCACAGGGGCGTACAAAACCCAATCTGCAGCCTGACTTGGGAAATCAAAAACGAATCGACCTATTACCGCAGTCGACTCCGGAGGATCTGTTGAGAATCGAGTTTGACGGTTCCCGCGGGAAGGCAAGTTTGAGACGTGAAGGGGAAGTTCACGACGTACCGTTCAAGATCCGGACTTCAGGTGCAAACTCCGCCCTCACTCCATTCAAGGCTGTTCGTCCATGACAACTTACTCGATGAAACGAGTGTGTTTCAATTTCTGACCTGTGCAGAATGAATCGAACGGGCCATAGAAGGTGTCAGTCAGATGAGTACTCGACCAACGAGAGTCACGCGGCGCGAACTGCTACACGCGGCGGCGGGCGCGGCGGGGATGGTGGCGACGGCAAGTGTGGCGCACGCTCAAGTGCCGCGTGATGCTGTCGCTGCGAATTTCAAAGTCACAAATGGCCGCATTCGCCAGTCGGTAATGGGATGGTGTTTCAAGCCGATGCCGGCCGAGGAGCTGGCTCGGCATTGTCGCGAGATTGGGCTGGTGGCGATCGAGGGAATCTCGGCGGACGATTATCCGGCGGTGCGCAAGCTGGAGTTGGAGATTTCGCTGGTCGGCAGTCACGGGTTCGCTCGCGGGCCGTTCAGCCGCGACAATCACGAGTTTTGCATCGAGAAATTGAGGGCAGGCATCGATCTGGCGGTCGAGGTGGGTTGCCCCAGCGTGATCACGTTCACGGGCATGCGCGAGACAGGGATCAGCGACGAGCAAGGCGCGGCGAACTGTATCGAGTGCTGGAAGGCAGTGATCGAATACGCTGAGCAGAAGGAAATCAACCTCTGCCTGGAGCATCTGAACTCGCGCGACGACACGCATCCGATGAAAGGGCATCCCGGCTACTTCGGTGACGACGTGGATTTCTGCGCCGAGCTGATTCGGCGCGTCGATTCACCCCGGATGAAGTTGCTGTTCGACATCTATCACGTGCAGATCATGAACGGCGACGTGATCCGCCGCATCCGGCAGTACAAGGAAGCGATCGGCCACTATCACACCGCCGGCGTCCCCGGCCGCGGCGAGCTGGACGACACCCAGGAAATCAACTACCCGGCCGTAATGCGTGCGATCCTGGAAACCGGCTACACCGGCTACGTCGCCCAAGAATTCATCCCCACCTGGCCCGACCCCGCGCTCGCCCTGCGACATGCAGCGATGGTATGCGACGTGTGACTTGCATCGCTAAAAACATCGCCCGACCGGGACGAGCCCGGCCGTGGCGAAAGTACCGCGATGTTCGTCCCGTTCTGGTTGCCAAACGTCGTCCCACGGGGACAAGCCCGCGTGGAGACGTAGGGAAGCCAGCGGCAATTATCTCAACCTACTTGG
>JBGTKH010000653.1:0-6007 GCA_041744735.1 Pirellulaceae bacterium
CACAGCACCAGCGTGTCGTCGAGCAGTCCGCGGCGTTTCAGATCGGCCAATAAGCCGGCGATCGGTTGGTCGACCTCCTTGGCATTCTTCTCGTGGCCGCCTTTCAGGTTGCCGTGTTGGTCCCACTTGAAACTGTGCGAAACCTGGATGTATCGCACGCCGGCTTCGGCACAGCGGCGGGCCAGCAGGCATTGGCGGCCGAAGTCGTCGGTTTCCTTCGTCCCGATGCCGTACAGGGCCAGTGTCTCGACCGATTCGTCGGAAAGGTCGGTCAGTTTCGGCGCGGCCGATTGCATGCGGAAGGCCAGCTCGAACGATTGAATCACGCCTTCGATGCGAGCGTCGTCGTCGCTGCGGCGCAGGTGATCGCGATTGAGCGATTGCAGGAAGTCGAGTTGCTTGCGCTGTAAATCGGGCGGCACTTGGTCGTTTTGGATGTAGCGAATCTGAGCGCTGCTGACCGGCACACCGGCACTGCCGATCGCGGTGCCTTGATACTGGGCCGGCAGGAACGCGCTGCCGTAGTTGCGCACGCCGCCGTGTCCGCGCGGCGGAGAGATCGTGATGAAGCCGGGCAAGTTTAGGTTCTCGCTGCCCAGCCCGTACGTGACCCACGCGCCGACCGACGGCCGCACGAACGTGTCGTCGCCCGTGTGCAGCTTCATCACCGCCTGGCCGTGCGATTGCCCTTCCGTCTGCATGCTGTGAATCAGACACAAGTCATCCACGTGCCCGGCGACGTGCGGGAACAACTCCGACACCCACTGGCCGCACTGCCCGTGTTGCTGGAATTTCCACGGCGAGCGCATCAGCTTGCGTTGCGTTTTCGGGTCCAGATTCATCGCCGGCTCGAACGGCAGATCCTTCCCATCGTCCGCCTGCAGCCGCGGCTTGTAGTCGAACGTATCCACTTGGCTCGGCCCGCCGTGCATGAACAAAAAGATGATCCGCTTAGCCCGCGGCGTGACATGCGGCTGCTTCGCCACTGTGCCCGCCTCGTTCGCCGCCGTCTCCGAGCATAAGCCGGCCAGCGCTAAGTAGCCGAAGCCACTGGCGACCGACTGGAGCATTTGCCGGCGATTCGTGCTTTCATGCAAGAGATGCGAATGCTGCGCCGAATGACTCATAAGTTCACTCACTTGAAAATCTACCCAATGCGGCCAATTGTTTTCGGATGGCAACGATGGTCGGACGGTTCATGTCCAATGCGAGCACCGTCGCGCGACCGACCGCTGTGTTTGGTTTGACTCTTAACCCTTGTGTCCACGCAAAATGTTCGGCCCAATTATCGTGTCTCGGATTAAACAAGGGCGCAATACTCACATTTTTCATTGGCCCGGCTACGGACCAGCTTGTCCAAGTGCCGGGGAACGCGACGTTTCATGACTACTCTCGGGCCACCGCGCGCTCAGCTCGTAGTTTCAGCAACGAAAGCATGTCCGCTAACTCCGCCAGCGCTTCTGCCTCGCGGCGTTCCTTCGGTGTCAGCTTACCTCTTTCATCCTGTTCGTCCAACAAATGCTGAAGGCGATGGTGCAGAGCGCGTGGCATCTTAAATCGGCGCCAATCCGTCGGCAGATCCAATTCGACCAATACTGACTGGCTCATGTTTTGTCTCCGCTGGTGCAGTTTGCTACTCTAACTATTCTAGGAACCGAAACTCCGTTGACGCAAATAGCGCTTGACAAAAACTGGTCCATGCGTCGAGTTCGACTTGTCTCGAAAGTTCCGCCTTCTCCCGCAATGAAGAACGAAAACCGTTAACGAACGACATCGCGGCCTGCTGCTCGGATGAAGTGGGGGATCGACCGATTGCTTGCCGGTAGACAATTGCAATGCGTCCCGTGTCGTCGAGTTGAGTGTTGGACAACAGATTCTCCGCCGCCACGTGGGATTGTTCGACGACGAAGGGGCTGTTCATGAGCAGCAGGGCTTGGGCGGGGACGGTGGTGGTGTCGCGGCGGCCGGTGACCATTTCGGGGTCGGCGAAGTCGAAGACGTGCAGGATCGGCGGCAGGTCGCTGCGCAGGATCGGCAGGTAGACGCTGCGGCGCAGGATTTTGTCCGTGTCGATGGGGCTCTTCGATTCATTGTCCAGCGCTTGTTCAGGCAATTCCGCGACCGGCGAGCCGCCCATCGTCAGATCGAGCCGGCCGCTGACGGCCAGCATCGCGTCGCGGATGGCTTCCGCGTCCAAGCGGCGCCGTTCGGCCCGCCAGTGCAGGCGATTCTCTGGATCAATTGCGTACGCCGTCGCGTCGTGACGGGTGCTCAGGCGGTAGGTGCGGCTGAGGATGATCTCGCGGATCAGCATCTTCATCGACCATCCTTCGTTTAACCGCAAGCCAACGGCGTGCGCATCAGCGCCAACGTCGTCTTGCGAATCGCGCGCACGCCGTTGGCCTGCGGTTAAACGAGTGTGGCTGGCAATGAATCGGACAGCTAGGTAGTCGAGCAACTCGGGATGTGAGGGCAATTCGCCGAGGTGGCCGAAGTTGTCGACGCTGCGGACTAAGCCTTCGCCCATGAGATGTTGCCAGATGCGGTTGACCATCACGCGGGCGGTGAGCGGGTTGTCGGGGCTGGCGATCCAGCGGGCCAGTTCCAAACGGCCGCTTTGTGATGTTGGAATTGCGGGCGTGGCAGTTGAATTGGCGATGGTGACGAAGCCACGCGGCACGCTGTGCCCGAGCCGGCGCGGGTTGCCGCGAATCGCCACGCTGTAGTCGCCGGGCTGCGCTTCGTCTTCAACCGCCATCGCCATTGGCGCGGGGGGCGGCGCGCGGCCTTTCAACTCTTTCAATTCTGCTTCGAGCTGCGGGAT
Source organism: Pirellulaceae bacterium (assembly GCA_041744735.1). Classification (GTDB taxonomy): domain Bacteria; phylum Planctomycetota; class Planctomycetia; order Pirellulales; family Pirellulaceae; genus JBGTKH01. The sequence continues at coordinate 2,825 of JBGTKH010000653.1, forward strand.
GTCCAATTCGAGCTTCGCGCGGCGAAAGACGCTCAGTCCGCCGCCAGCGTCGTCGGCATCAGCCGCCGCCGTTGCTGGCGGCTGCTTATTCTCGATCAGTTCGACCGGAACGAATTGTGACGCGTCCGCCATGACGTATGCTCCGTCGGTCCCCGCATTGGAAATCGTCACCGAGCCGCCGTCGCCAGCCTCGAATCGAAAGCGGCCGATCGGCTTGAACAGTTGTTCAATCGGCGGCTGTTCGATCTGGTCGAGATTAATGTTGGCTTCGCCGTCGGCGTGGCGAATGGTGACTGGCACAGCGGTCGAGCGGCCTGCTCCGCCCGTGTACGATAATCGAACTTCGTACATGCCCGTCTTTGGCAGCAGCGGCGTGTACGTGACCGACTTCTCACCCTTGCCGGTCATCTCGTCGTGGATGTAGCCCGCGCCCACGAAGATCGGCGTGTAGGTCGAGTCCTTCCATTGGCCAACGATCGTCGCTTCGTTGTTATCGACGACGATTCCGGCCAGTTCGTCCGTCTTGCGGATGCCGGGCGCTCGCAACTTCTGCAGCTCCGCTTTGGCCGTGTCCAATTCCGATTGAAGTTGCTTCACACGTTGTTCGTGTTCGGCCAGCGCCGCGGCATGTTCGGGCTGGATCGGCAGCGGGCGGACTTTCCAGCCGGAAACGAAGACGTTGTCCAGTTTGATGCCTTCGATCGTCTTGGTGCTGCGAAAGATGCCGGCCAGTGCGTAATAGTCGGTCGTCGGGATCGGATCAAACTTGTGATCGTGGCAGCGGGCACAGCCGAGCGTCAATCCGAGCATCGCGCGGCCCACGGTGTCGATCTGCTCGTCGACCACATCCATCCGCAGCTTTTCCTTATCGCGTTCGCTCAGTTGCTTCGCACCGATCATTAGGAAACCGGTGGAGACGAGTTGCTTGGTCCGCTGCTCGTCGCTTTCGTATGGCAGCAGATCGCCGGCCAGTTGCTCGATGATGAATTGATCGTACGGCTGGTCTTCGTTGAACGCATCGATGACCCAGTCGCGATAGCGCCAGGCATCATGAAACGTGAGATTAATGTCCAGCCCGTTCGAGTCCGCGTAGCGGGCCACGTCGAGCCAATGCCGGCCCCAGCGTTCGCCGAAGCGCGATGAATCGAGCAACTGGTCAACCAGGTCGGCCAGCGCCTTTTCGTTTAACTGCAAGCCATCGGCGAGCGCGTCGGGGTCGCGTGCCAGTTCGTGCGCCGCGTTGCCCGCACGCCGATGGCTTGCGGTTAAACGAAGGGTCCATACGTCCATTTCTTCGGGCGTTGGCGGGAGTCCGATGAGGTCGAAGTAGATGCGCCGGATGAGCGTGTGGACCTCTGCATCGGGCGCGGGATGGATGCCGTTGGCCTCCAACTTGGCGAGGATGAAACGGTCGATGTCGCTGCGTGCCCACGTGATGTTTTTCACATCGGCGATCGCGGACATGCGCGGCGGCTGGAAGGCCCAGAACTGGCGGCCTTGTTCGATGTCCGCGTGGGGTAGGCTTCCAGCCTGCCCTGTTTTGTCTGGCAGGCTGGAAGCCTGCCCCACGGCGCGCGGGTCGGGCGCGCCCATTTCGACCCACTTTTCAAAGTCGGCAATGACCTCGTCCGGAAGCTTGCCGTCGGGCGGCATTTGGTAATCGTCTTCTTCGTAACGAATGGCGCGCAGCAGAAAGCTGTTCTCAATATCACCCGGCACAATTGCGGGCCCATTGTCGCCGCCTTGCAGCAGGCCGTCCTTGGTATCCACCCGCAGGTTGCCGCGGACTTCATCGGCCTCGGCCGAGTGGCACTTGTAACAGTGCTTGACCAATACGGGTCGGATGTTCTTCTCGAAGTGGTCGATGCCTGCGGAATCGGGCGGTGCTGAATGCGCCGTCTGCGGCGCACTCAGGGCGAACAACAGCAAACTGATCACGATGAGTCGCATAGTTCAATGGTATCTTGCTGTTACGCAATCAGCCAGCCGATCATCGTGCAACCGTTACGATTGGTCTGATCGGTGTTACGCGCACGCGGGTCGGGGCGAAGATGTTCAGTTTTGCGGGGTGGCCGGGCCGGCGAAATGCGTGAAACGGCTGCCGGTAAGACTGAAAACCTCAACTCCGACCCTAGCATTCTGTGGATAACTCGGTATCTTGATGAGAGTTGTTTTCAGGTCGTCTGATGCGCGAACGGTGTCCGTCGGTCGTGCGGATCTTTTGGCGGAGGCACGAGCAATGACGCGGACGCGTCGAGATTCCGGGTTCACGCTGGTCGAAATGCTGGTGGTCATTGCGATCATTGGAATTTTGGTCGCGCTGCTGTTGCCAGCGGTGCAGGCGGCGCGCGAAGTGGCGCGGCGCACGCACTGCAACAGCAACCTGCGGCAGATCGGCGTGGGCTTGCACAGCCACCACGCTCAGCACGAGCGATTCCCGGCGGCGCGCGAGGCACCGCGGCTGCCGTTTATGGTCAACTTCACCGGCCCACGTGGCTGGATGTACAGGATTCTGCCCTACGTGGAACAGGGCCACGTGCTCAAACTCTCGCACACCGACGCCAGCAACTCGCCGATCGAAATCTACGTATGTCCTTCCGACGCGCGAGATCTTTCTCGGCCCGGTAGCTTTGGGCCGCACCAAGGCGCGTTCACCAGTTACGCGGGCGTGATCGGTTCCGATTGCAACATCGGCCAAAGCACCAACGGCGTGTTTGACGTACGCAGCTTGGGAATCAGCATCGATAAGATCACCGACGGCATGAGCAACACGTTGATGATCGGCGAGCGTCCGCCGTCGCACGACGGCGGCTGGGGATGGTGGATGTGGAGCGACTATGACAGCTTTCTGTCAACACAACAGACGTATGCCTTTTACAACGATTGCAGTCTGCCGGGCGTGTACTCGCGCGGCAACTTCAACGACGATTGTGAAAGCGCACATTTCTGGAGTCCGCATCCCAACGGCGGCCTGTGGTTGTACTGCGACGGTTCCGTGCGGTTCATGCCGTATTCGGGCAGCGCCATGACCATCCCGCTGGCCACGCGCTCGGGTGACGAGGTCGTGCCCAAAAGCTAACGCCGACGGCGTCAATTTGTAGCCGAATTCGCCAGACCAAATGGTAGCCGAATTCGCCAGAATTTGGTTTGTGAATTCATCACGTAACCGTCCAAATTCTGGCG